>DASRWK010000092.1:0-5821 GCA_035776715.1 Microvirga sp. | reverse complement strand
ACGCGAACGGCCCCTTAAGTCACGGGGGTAGTTCAAGGGCAGCCCCTAATGGCCTGCTCAAGCACGGCCGGTTGGCCCCGGACTTACAAGAGATCAATACGATGCTGCAAGACAAAGACACCGGGTCCCTCTCGGGTGGCTGGACAGAGCCGCGCGCAACGGCCCTTCTCGTGCTCCAGGACGGCACGGTTCTCGAAGGCTTCGGCATCGGTGCCGAGGGCGAGGCCACCGGCGAGGTCTGCTTCAACACGGCGATGACCGGCTACGAGGAGATCCTGACGGACCCCTCCTATGCGGGCCAGATCATCACCTTCACCTTCCCGCATATCGGCAATGTGGGCACGAACGAAGAGGACATCGAGAGCGTGAACGCCGCCTCGTCCTCCGGCGTGCGCGGCGTCGTGCTGGCAGCCTCCATCACCGAGCCCTCCAATTGGCGCGCCTCCCGCGACCTCGACGCCTGGCTGAAATCCCGCCAGATCGTCGGCCTCTCCGGCATCGACACCCGCGCGCTCACGGCCCTGATCCGCGACAAAGGCATGCCGAACGCGGTCATCGCCCACAACCCGCAGGGCGAGTTCGACCTCGAAGCTCTCAAGGCCAAGGCTGCCGCCCTCCCCTCGATGGACGGCCAGGACCTGGTGCCGCTGGTCACCAGCACCCAGCGCTTCGATTGGGATGAGACCACCTGGACCAAGGGCGAAGGCTACGGCCATCAGCTGGCCGAGCCAAAGCATCACGTGGTCGCGATCGATTACGGGGTGAAGCGCAACATCCTGCGCCTTCTCGCCCGGGCCGGCTGCAAGGTGACCGTCGTGCCCGCCACGGCGACCGCCGAGGACGTTCTGGCCCTGAACCCGGATGGCGTGTTCCTCTCCAACGGCCCGGGCGACCCGGCCGCGACGGGCGAATATGCCGTGCCGGTGATCCGGAAGGTGCTGGAGAAGAAGATCCCGACCTTCGGCATCTGCCTGGGACACCAGATGCTGAGCCTGGCCGTGGGCGCCAAGACCCAGAAGATGCACCAGGGGCATCACGGCGCGAATCACCCGGTCAAGGACAAGACCACCGGCAAGGTGGAGATCACGTCCATGAACCACGGCTTCGCGGTGGATCCGGCAACGCTCCCGACGAATGCCGTCGAGACCCACGTTTCCCTGTTCGACGGCTCGAATTGCGGCATCGCGCTGACAGACCGCCCGGCCTTCTCGGTGCAGTACCATCCTGAAGCTTCTCCCGGCCCGCAGGACAGCCATTACCTCTTCGATCGCTTCGTGAAGCTGATGGACGACGGCAAGGCGAAGACATAGCCCCCTGCAGCTATGGAGGCGGCCGCTGACATCCCGTGGGCCGCTTCCCCTCAATCGACCTTCGGCGGCGAACTCACACGGGTAGAGGCCGCCGAAACCACTGCGCAGCGACTGCTCATCCATCCAGAACCCATGCTTCGAGATGAGGTCCGCCTCAGAAGCTCCTTCGAGGCGGCTCCCCTGACCCGGCATCTGCTGAGCCACGCCCAGCTGGTGACGAGGATCCCGGATTCGAACACGCCACGGGCGCTTGGCATCGAGATTTTCACTGCCGTTCCGGAAGGGCCATAGATCGACGTGGCAAGCGCGGATGCCCTCCGTTCTTCCTCTTACCACCTGCACCCGGTTATATATTATAACGATCGGAGTGCTGCATTGTCAGCGCTCCATGTAAGCGCTTCGTGACGCCGGCAGCCGCGACAAACGCGTATGTTGCCTCCGTCGCCCAGATCGCAGTAACAAATGATTAACCATAAAAATCAATGATTCCGGGCTATATTAGTGGGGGCTTTCTCCGATGGATTTCGATCACGATTCCGGCGAATTCAGCCGCTGGCACAATCTCTTTACCTTTCACCTCGGCGTTGCCGTCACGCTGTCCTGGCTGACCTCGCTCTATGCCGCCGCCTATGCGCCGTGGGTGCGCAACATCCGCCCGCTGATCGACCCTTCCAATGTGAGCCAGGTTGAGAGCACCTGGTCCTATCTCTTCGTCTTCCCCGTGGTGCTGACGACGGCATGGCTGATCTCGATCTTCGGCCAGAACATCTTCGCCAGATTTCGTCTGCTGCGGAACCAAGCCGTCGAGTTCGGCATCGCGGGCGCGGTAGCCTTTGTCATGTTCTATCTCTCCATCGACCGCGCCGTCGCGGCGATGCTGCTCGGCATGTGAGCCCGTACGTCACGGTCCAGCTCGATCTTTCGCCCGAGCCATGCGTTCCCCCTTGCAACGAAAAGGGAGATCCGCATGGCTCAGGCAAAAGGATATGGCGACCCGAGCGGCTACAACGCACCGCTCGGGACGGAGACATACGTTTTCCAAAGCAACGGCATCGTGCCGAACTCATCCCTGCCGCTGATCGTCCGCCGCGGCGCCGTTTCGCCGTCACAGGATGACCCAACGAAAGCCTTCAAAGCCACCTTTGCCAGGAACGGCTGGACGAACGCCTGGTTGGACACCATCCACGGTTACCACCACTACCATCCGAACACCCACGAGGTGCTGGGCGTCGTCTCAGGCTCCGCATCGGTGCGCTTCGGCGGGGAAGACGGGGAACTCGTCGCCGTATCCGCGGGTGACGTCGTCATCATCCCGGCCGGTGTGGCCCATGCCCTGATCAACGCGAGCGACGATTTCGCCGTCGTGGGCGCCTATCCCGACGGTCGAGACTACGACACGGTCCGCGACGATCCCGGAGCGCTGGCATCCTCTCAGCAGCGGATTGCACAGGTCCCCCTCCCCGATGCCGATCCTGTGGACGGAGCGGATGGACCGCTGACGAAGCTTTGGTCCTGAACGAGATGACGGAGGCTTGAGCATGGGCTAGAACCTAGCCCATGACGAGCTGGCGAGACTACTGGAACCAAGACACCCCGATCTATTCGGGCGAGCGGCACAAGCTGTTGCATTACAAGCTCGTGGCGAACGACATCGTCGGCCTCGTCCCCTCGCCCGAGGCCGTCGTGCTCGATTACGGCTGCGGAGAGGCCCTCTTTGCCGATCAGGTCGCGGCCAGGTGCGCGAAGCTCTACCTGAGCGATGCCGCGCCCCTCGTCCGGGAGCGGCTGCAGGCCAGGTTCGGCGGGAACGAGCGCATCGCGGCCCTGGCGCCTGAGCAGGTGGCCGATATCCCGGATGCATCCGTCGATCTCATCGTGGTGAATTCGCTCCTGCAATACCTGTCCCTCGACGAGCTGCGCTCACTGCTCAAGCTCTGGCGCGCGAAGCTGAAGAGCGGCGGCAGGCTCGTCGTCGCCGACGTGATCCCGCCGGACGTCAGTCCGATCACGGATGCCAAAGCGCTTCTTTCCTTCGCCTGGCATGGCGGTTTCCTGAAATCGGCGCTCGCGGGCCTCGCCCGCACGGCCTTCTCCGAATACCGCAGGATCCGGGAGGAAATCGGCCTTGCGCAATACAGCGAGGAGGAGGTGTTCGACATCCTCCAGGATGCCGGTTTCAAGCCGGAGCGCGCCCCGCGCAATCTCGGCCACAACCAGGCCCGGATGACGTTCATCGGTCATGTGAGCGACCCTCCCGAATCCTAAGCGAAGGTCCAGATCTTGTGCGCCATGAAGCTCCACATCATGACCACCCCCGTGGTCATGATCTGTGCAGGAAGGTAAGGACCTCCGAGCCATTCCACGAGGATGTGCATGAGGAGCCACGTCAGCAGGAAGCCCACGAAGGCGACCAGCGCAAAGCGCCATGTCGCCTCCCGGTGCGGGCGGCTGCTCTTGTAAGTATGCCTGCGGTTGAGCCCATACGACACCGACCCGCCCGCCACGTAGCCGACGAGCGTCGCCGGAACGGGGTGGCTTCCGCCCGCCTCGACGAGAAGGATGAGCAGGCCGTAATGCGCCAGGGCCGCCGCCAGGCCTACTCCGAAGAAGGCTGCGAACTGGCGGGTCAGGCGGTGGAAGGGAGGGAGCGTGTTCACGCCTCTTCGTTAGCCTCTCCCGCGGGCTTCGTCACCTCGCCCCGCTGGAGGCTCCCGGCGATCTTGCGGATCACGGCGCGGGGAAGGAACTTGGCTCCCAGCGCCCCCAGCCTGTTGGATACTCCCGCGACCACGATGGCCCGGCCCGCCTCGTAACCGTCGATTCCAATCCGGGCCACCTCGGCCGCGGACATGGTGCCCTGGGTGAACAGCTTGGCATTCTCGATGTCCGCCGTCGCGGAAAACTCGCTCTCCGTCGGCCCCGGGCAGAGGGCCGTCACCGTCACGCCACGGGGCTTGGCCTCCTCGTGCAGGGCCTCGGACAGGGACAGCACATAAGCCTTGGTGGCGTAATAGACCGCCATGTGGGGCCCGGCCTGGAAGGCGGCGGTGGAGGCCACGTTCAATATGCCGCCCCGCCCGCGCTCCAGCATGCCCGGCAGCAGCAGGCGACAGAGGGCCGTCAGTGCCGTGACATTCAGATCGATCATGGCGATCTGCCGCTCGAACGGCATCGTCGCGAAGTTCCCTCTCAGGCCGAAACCCGCGTTGTTCACGAGAGTATGAACCTGAATGCCCCGATCCCTGAGCATCTCGACGAGATCCTGAGGCGCCTCGCGGTCCTCGAGATCGAGGGCCATGACTTCCACAGGAATGTCGTGCGCCCCCTGGATCTCCTCGGCCAGGGCCTCCAGACGCTCGTGCCGCCGGGCCGCGATGACCAGGGAATAGCCTCTTGCGGCGAAAACCCGCGCCAGTTCCGCACCGATTCCGCTCGATGCCCCTGTAATCACCGCCCAGCGCGCGTCCTCAGCCATCCCGAATCTCCTTCAGAATCCTGCCGTTCAATGATCGGCGATCATGCCGCATGGGGGTACCTGTCGCCAAATCGTGGCTCAGGCCTTTGAATTTGCAGCGCGTCCGTGTAAGAGCCTCTCTCAACCTTCAATCTGACACATCCCGGCTGCGCTTGAAGCGCCGCATAGAGCGGCCGCGCGGCTGGACACGCCTGGGTGGGCCTATGCCGAAGCGGACAGACATCTCCTCCATTCTCATCATCGGCGCGGGGCCGATCATCATCGGTCAGGCCTGCGAGTTCGATTATTCGGGCACGCAGGCCGTCAAGGCCCTGAAGGAGGAAGGCTATCGCGTCATCCTGGTGAATTCGAATCCCGCGACGATCATGACCGATCCCGATCTCGCGGACGCCACCTATGTGGAGCCGATCACGCCCGAGATCGTGGCCAAGATCGTCGAGAAGGAGCGCCCGGATGCGATTCTTCCCACGATGGGCGGCCAGACGGCGCTGAACTGCGCCCTCTCGCTCAAGAAGATGGGCGTCCTCGAGAAGTTCGGCGTCGAGATGATCGGTGCGACGGCGGAGGCCATCGACAAGGCCGAGGACCGCCAGCTCTTCCGCGAGGCCATGACCAAGATCGGCCTCGACACCCCGAAATCCCGACTGGCCAACGCCTCGGCCCTCAAGAAGGCGGACCGGGACGCCTATCTGGCCGAGCTCGCGCGGCTCGAAGCCCTCGACATGCACCCCGGCGACAAGAAGCGCGTGATCGCCGCCTACAAGCTGAAATGGGACGCGGGCGAGAACGACCGGCGCAAGCGCTACCAGGAGCACGCCCTGGGCGAGGCCCTGCTGGCGCTGGCCGAAGTGGGGCTGCCCGCCATCATCCGCCCGTCCTTTACGCTGGCCGGCACCGGCGGCGGCATCGCCTACAACATGGAGGAGTTCCGCGAGATCGCCGAGCGCGGGCTCGACCTGTCGCCCACGACCGAGGTCCTCATCGAGGAGAGCGTCCTCGGCTGGAAGGAGTTCGAGCTCGAGGTCATGCGGGACCG
>DASRWK010000091.1:0-15272 GCA_035776715.1 Microvirga sp. | reverse complement strand
AAACCGCACGGTCGCGACGCCGGAGATGCCTTGGCTGCGCGCCTGCTCGGGATAGCGGAGGCGGCTGCGAAGAGAGGCGGCGAGGCTTGCCACGTAGCGGTTGAGCACGTTCGGGTCCGCCGACGCTGCCGATCCTTGCATATTCTCACGGGACGAGGACGCCTGCCCCTGGCGGGCATTCGCAGGGGGAGGGCTGCGCTCTGCCGTCACGCGGCGCGGCTTGGGAGCGGGTTTGCGCTCAACCTCCTTCGGCGGTGGCGGCTTCACGGGCTTCGGGGCGGGCTTCTCTTCCAGCGGCCGAGCGACCACGACCTCGGACGGGGCCAGAGCCGGTACGGCTTCGGGCGCAATGCTCTCTTCAACGGCTTCAGCCTCGACGGCCTCCGCCATCTCCAGGGGCGATTCTTCGACTGGCTCTTCGACGGGCAGGGCCTCCGCGACAGGAGGCTCGAGCGGCTGCGCTTCGGTTTCGACCGGCGGAACCTCGGGCGCCGATACTTCAGCCGGCGCAATCGATTCGATGTTCTCCATGGCGGGAGCAAGATCGATGGTGATTTCCTGCTCGCCGGGCGGACTCACGGCATTCTGCGACTGCCAGAGCGTCACCGCCAACAGGGCGCCGGCATGGAGGGCGAGCGCCGTCAGAAACGCCAATCCGATACGGCGCGGCTCCTGCAAGGGTCGTGTACTCTGAGCGAACATGGAGGCGGCTGCCGGTTACGGACGGGACCCGCCGGGGGCCTGCGCGATCAGGGACACCTTTTGGAAACCGGCCGCGTTGATCTGGCCCATGATCTCGACGATGCGCCCGTAAGGGACGGCCTTGTCCCCGCGCACCAGAACGACCTGCAAGGGATCGGCGCTTGCGAGCTCCCGGAGGCGCGGCAGCACGGCTTCCGGCGACAGCGGCTCCTTGTCGAGGAAGGGCTGGCCCTGGTCGTCGATGGTGACGACGACCGGCTGCTTCGGCTGCGAGACCTTCGGCGCGGCGGTCTTCGGAAGCTGCACGGGAACGCCGACCGTCATGAGGGGGGCCGCAACCATGAAGATGATGAGCAGCACGAGCATCACGTCGACCAGCGGCGTGACATTGATCTCGGACAGAGGAACTGAGCCGAACTCGTCCTCGGAATCGGTCGTGCGGATCGGTCCCATACCCATTATTCGGCCGCCTCCGACCGGAGGTGGGGCTTGCGGTCCCGCGCCAGGCGGTCGCCGAGTGCGGTGATGCCCGCCGCGAATGATTGCTGAAGGCGCCCGAGATCAGTGGTGAGCTTGTTGTAGGCGATCACGGCGGGAATCGCCGCTACGAGACCGATGGCGGTGGCAAAGAGTGCTTCCGCGATGCCCGGCGCGACGACGGAGAGGCTGGTGTCCTGGCTCGACGCGATGGCCGAGAAGGAATTCATGATTCCCCACACCGTGCCGAACAGACCGATGAAGGGAGCGGCCGATCCGGTGGTCGCGAGGAACGCAAGGCCTACCTGAAGCTGCCGCAGGTCGACGGAGAGTGCGGCGCGCATGGCGCGCTCGATCCGCTCGCGACGCTCGGCTCGTGTCTCGGAGGGGTCCTGGTCGCGCCATGCCTCATAGCCTGCCGCCACGATGCGCCCGCTTGTTCCGGGCATCTGCGGATCGAGCTTGCCTCCGGCACGAGCGGCGGTCTCGAAGGCGCGGGCCTGACGGCGGATGGCCATGATGCGCATGAGCTTGTCCAGGATGATCGTCCAGCAGCCCAAGGATGCCAGTACGAGCAGGATCATGACTCCTTTGACGATGGGGTCTGCCTGCAGAAAGAGGCCGAGAAAGGAAAGATCATGTGTCGGTGCGGCGGCAATCTGGTCCATGGTCCTGTCCTTACTTGGCAAAGGAAACGCTATCGACCTTCGAGGCCGTCTCGATGGCGGCCAGGCACTCCTCGCGCGAAGCGGCTGCGCCTTCGCAGGCCACAACGTCGTTGAGCAGGACGCTGCCGATCTGCGGACAGCTCAGGCCAGGGAAATCGAAGAGCTTGATGAGCTTCTTGCGGCCCGGCACCGGACCCACCTCGACGGCGAGCCGCTTGGCGGCGACCCCGTCCTTATCGAGCGCGAACAGATCGAGCTTGAGAGAGCGCCACGGGTCCTGCTGCCGATTGTCGATCAGGAAATAGGTGCGGCAGTTTTCTCCGGCCGCTTCGATCTTGTTCAATTCGACGCGCAGGGAGGCTCCGGCCTTCGAAGTCTCTTGGGCAGCTGCCACGCCGCTGAATCCGGCGATCGTGAAAGCGCAGACCGCGCTTGCGAGGATCGATTTCACGGCACTCCACCTGTTCCGGCGCATGGTCCCAATCTCCTTGTGCCGGCAAGCATTCGTGATGGGCGGCGGGCGCGCAGCTTCGACGCCCTGTGAAGACGCCGTTCACAGATCTTGTCGGCAGTTTCGATCAATCTCAGGCAACCTGATCGACGTCAGGCGGCGACAGTCACGAGATATCTGAAAGAAGCAAGTCAGATCAAGAGCTTAGGAGTAGATCAGATCTTTTCTAAAAGAGGTTCTACGGCTTTGAGATTGGGGTGGAAATCGCTTCTTTAAAAAGGCTTCAAAGTGATTTTCTTCTCTTCTTAGGCCAATCCGCTGCGAGAAACAGCTTCGCCCGGTTTCATGAACCCCGTTGCGAGCCAGGAGGTTCGACCGTGTATTCGGGCGCACGTCCTGTTGATGTGCTAGGCTCCGGCAGGCCTTGTTCGGCGTTTCTGTCCAACAGATGCTGCATGTCCGGGATTCGGCTCCTGCAGGGGCGGCCATGTGACGGATAGCACCTCCGTGAATGGGCAGGTGCATTACAAATTCGTAATGCGACCGTAAACATGGAGTGGCCCGAAGAAGCTTAAGCTCATGATGAGACGGGGAGACCCATGGACGGCCTGCTCATGGATACGAAAGAGGCGGGACGTCAACCAGTCCGATATCCACAGTGCCGAACGGGCTGCCGGTCACCTGCCGCAGCATCTGAGTTTCAAGGGATCGCATTGATTCGAGTGGAGCGTTGCCGATGGTGATGGAACGGAATTCCAGGATGGATGAAGCCCGGCTTGTCATGGCTCGTTCCATCGGTGAAATCATGGATGCGGTGCGGGAGCTGCGGGAATCCGCCCCCGACAGTGCCCTGGCCAGACTTGCGGAGGAGATGATCGAACGGATGGAAAAAGGGCATCGTGAGGGACGAGACCATCATCGAGAGGTCCCGAACGGAGCAACCGATCGCAACGGCTGGGCCGATCGTGCGGAGGGTTGAGCAGGATTCACCGGCCCTGTTCGGAGTCAGAATAGGCCAGCTTTCACTCCAGGAGGCGACGCGTGGAGAGCAACAAGGATTGAGGATGATTTCAACAGAGGCGAGAGTTCCCACAGCGAATGCGAGCCGCTACCTGCAGCAGTTGAGCAAGCACTGGTCGCACAAGTTCGCGGTGATCTTCGACGAGACGAGGAGCGTGATCCCATTCTCGGACGATCGTCGAGCCGAATTCACGGCCGGGCCCGATCATCTCCGGATCAGGCTCATGGTGCCCGACGAAGAAACTCGTGACCGGATGCGCAAGGTCATCGAAGACCATCTGAACCGGTTCGCGTTCAGAGAGGCCCTCGACTACGCATGGACATGAAATGCGCTGATCTCCCGTTGTGCCGCCTGTATGCTCGTGCGGGAAACCGGTGAGATGATTATTCGGTCCCTTCCACGGGCGGCGTCCCGTAGGTGTGAAAGGATTCTGCCGTCTTCATGCCCCAGGCCTGACCCTTCTTCCGCTCCTCCTCCGTCCAGACGATCGTCTTCCAATCGGGTGCGAGGATGAGGCGGGCCCCGGCATTGCACACCTCGACGCGGTTGCCGCCGGGTTCATACACGTAGAGGAAGAACGTCTGCTGCACGGCATGCTTGTGCGGGCCCGATTCAATGGGAACGCCCGCCTCGAGGAAGATGTCGGCAGCTCTCAAGACATCCTCGCGACTGTCGACGGCGTAGGTCAGATGATGGAAACGGCCCTTCGCCCCTGTGTTATCGCGGGTATAGGCGAAGTCGTAGCTCTTGTTGGTCACCGTCATCCACATGCCGGCCTCCGTGCCGTCGTTCATGACGATCTGCTCGGTGAGGCGGCACCCGAGATAGTCCTCGAAGAAGATGCGGTTCGTCCGGATATCGGATGCAAGGCAGTTCAGGTGGTCGAGCCTGCGCACATTGATGCCGCGGGCCGGGAAGCGCTGAGCCTGATTCTTCAGGGCAGGCTTCAGCCCGGGCGGCGCGGCATACCATTCGGTCTCGTGATAGAGTTCGATCACGTGTCCGTCGGGATCCTGGCAGCGGAAGGCCGGTCCGTGGCCGAGATCGCCGTCCGTCCAGCCGATATCGTAGCCCGTCCCCTTGAGAGCGGCGACGCGCCGCTCCAGGGCCTGCGGGCTGCGTGTGCGGAAAGCCATGTGCCCCATGCCGGGCTTTTTCGCCGGGGTCAGCTTGAGGGTGTGATGCTCATAATCGTCCCAGCCGCGCAGATAGACGGAATCCCCCTGGCGGCCGCTCTCCGTCATTCCCATTATGTCGACGAAGAATCGAAGACTCTCGTCCGGCCTGGGCGTCAGCATTTCAAGGTGCCCCAGATGGGCCAGATCGAGCATAGGCTCAGGTTGCATCCTCAATCGACTCCCAGACAAAACGGGTGTCCTCAGCCTGCATGAACTATGGGGATGCAACAAATGGTTTGTTTGTGATGTTCCGTGAATTCAATTCAGAAGCGTGGCTTCGCACGAATGTCCGGACGATGATCCTTCGCGACCATACCGTAAGAGCGAGAGAGGCATGCCGCGTCTCGGAACGGTGCCGAGCTGGCGTATCACGCCCGGGTTCTTCAAGGGGGTGAGATCGAGGCCGCGCTCGTCGCGCGTATCGAGCGAGGGGCGGGGCACGACCGTCAATGCGCCACCGGCCGGACCCGGCCGATAGCCGTCTGGATGTGCTGAGCCTCGCGCCGGCTTCCCAGGGCGCCGTCGATGCTGATCCTGTGGCCCGCCCGGGCGCTAATCCTGATCAGGGGCCCACCGGAGATCCGACCGGCTCGAGAGGGGATGCAAGGCCAGTATGCCGCCCTTCCGGCGGAGTTCGGCTAGCGAGCCTGCAAGCCCCTCTATGGCTCCTTTGCTCTGCGATGGTGATCAGTGCATGCAGGCCCAGAAAATCAATGCATATTTCAGCCTCGGGCAGCCGAGGAGGGTGGCTGAGTCCCTAAGGTGACATGAGAATTACTCATGAATACCCCGACATTGACCACTTGCTTCAGGTCCTGTTTGCTGGCGTCCTGATGCTGATGAACGGGTCATGGGCAGCCTGGATGTTTGGGAGGAGAGCCTGGGGTGACGGACGACCCGTCCAGAGGATCGATCCACACGGAGGTCCGCATGTCCGCTTCCGAGATCGCCGAGCGATTGTCTCTTGATGGGATCGAAGTCTGGACCAATACTCAAGAGAGGTTCCGTGGAGGATGTCACTGAGGAAGGGGGCTGGGGATCCTGTAAGGCGAGTGGAGAATAAGATCGAATAAGCCGCAAGAACGCCGACGGCTCTGGCTAGAAGACTTCAAAGGCTGGTGGTGAACGTGTCCTGACAGGGTCGGAGAACCCTGCGTTCGACGCTCCACCGGTCGGGCATCGCGAGATGCTATGGGACTCGACAGAGTCGAAAGAGAAGGCAGGAAATGCCGAAGTGGGAGGGAAGAACCATGCGACGTAGAACTGTTCTGAGTGCAGCCGGTGCCGCACTGGCCATGTTGGCTCTCGGGGGGACGGCATCGGCTCAGGAGTCGATGAAGATCGGCCTGATCCTGCCGATGACCGGTCCATTCGCTTCGACCGGCCGGCAGATCGAAGCAGCCGCCAAACTCTACATGCAGCAGAACGGCGATACGGTCGCCGGCAAGAAGATCCAGCTGATCGTCAAGGACGATACCGGCGTTGCCGACGTCACCAAGCGCCTGGCACAGGAACTGATCGTTAATGAGAAGGTGGGCGTGATCGCAGGCTTCGGCCTCACGCCGCTTGCCCTGGCGTCCGCACCTCTCGCAACCCAGGCGAAGGTCCCCGCCGTCGTCATGGCGGCGGCCACCGCCACGATCACCGAGGCTTCTCCCTATATCGTGCGTACCAGCTTCACGCTGCCCCAGGCCACCGTGCCGATGGCGGACTGGGCGTCCGAGAACGGCATCAAGAAGGTCGTGACGCTCGTCTCCGATTACGGTCCCGGCATCGATGCCGAGAAGGCATTCACCGGCGCCTTCTCGGCCAAGGGCGGGCAGGTGGAGAACTTGCGCGTCCCACTCGCCAACCCCGACTTCTCGCCCTTCCTGCAGAAGGTCGCCGATGCCAAGCCCGATGCGCTCTTCGTGTTCGTCCCGTCCGGCGTCGGCGCGCAGTTCATGAAGCAGTTCGTGGAGCGCGGTCTCGACAAGAGCGGCATCAAGCTCATCGGCCCCGGCGACGTGACGGACGACGATATCCTCAACGGCATGGGCGACGTCGCCCTCGGGGCGATCACGACCCAGCATTACTCCGCCGCCCACGACAGCCCGGAGAACAAGGCCTTCGTCGAAGCGTTCAAGAAGGCCAACAACGGCATGCGGCCGAACTTCATGGCCGTCGGCGGCTATGACGGAATGCACCTGATCTACGAAGGCCTGAAGAAGTCCGAGGGAGCCGGGGGCGAGGCGCTGATCAACGCCATGAAGGGCCTGAGCTGGACGAGCCCGCGGGGCCCGGTCACGATCGATCCGCAGACCCGCGACATCATCCAGAACATCTATGTGCGCAAGGTGGAGCGGGTGAACGGCGAACTCTACAACGTCGAATTCGCCACGATCCCGAACGTCAAGGACCCGGTGAAGGCCGCCAAGTCCAATTGATCGGTGCAACGGGTGAGAACGCCGCCTCCCGGGCGGCGTTCTCACAAGCCTTTCCGGAGAAGCCGTGCTCACCATTCTCTTCGACGGCATCGCCTACGGCATGTTGCTGTTCGTCCTGGCCTGCGGACTGGCCGTGACGCTCGGGTTGATGAACTTCGTCAATCTGGCCCATGGCGCCTTCGCCATGGCCGGCGGCTATGTGACGGCCGTTCTGATGAACCGCTACGGCATTCCGTTCCTGGCGACGCTTCCGCTGGCCTTCATCGCTCCGGCCCTCGCGGGCCTCGTGCTCGAACGGACCCTTTACAAGCAGCTCTATGCGCGCAGCCACCTCGATCAGGTTCTATTCTCGATCGGCCTCGTCTTCATGGCCGTGGCCGCCGTCGATTACGCCATGGGCTCCCAGCAGCAGCTGATCCAGCTTCCAGCCTGGCTTCAGGGGCGCGTCGAGGTGCTCGGCATCCAGGTCGGGCTCTATCGCAGCTTCATCATCGCCATCTGCGGCGTGCTCGTCGTCGTGCTGCAGCTCATCCTGTCCAGGACCCGCTTCGGCAGCCGCTTGCGGGCCGCCGTGGACGATCCCCGCGTTGCTCGTGGTCTCGGGATCAACGTGAGCGTGATCTTCGCCACGACATTCGCCGTCGGATCGGGCCTCGCGGGGCTCGGCGGCGCGCTCGGGGCGGAAATCCTGGGACTCGATCCCACGTTCCCGCTGAAGTTCATGATCTACTTCCTGATCGTCGTCACTGTGGGAGGGACGACCAGCATCACCGGCCCGTTCCTGGCCTCCCTGATCCTCGGCATCGCTGACGTGGCCGGCAAGTACTACGTCCCGAGCCTGGGCGCCTTCGTCATTTACACGCTCATGATCGTCGTTCTCGTTCTTCGACCGCAAGGAATCTTCGCTCGTGCACGCTGACCCGATTGCAAAGACCGCGGCGGCGTCGGGCACGACCGACTTCGTCCGCAGGAGCTTGGTCCGGAAAGGCCGTTGGGGTGTCGCCGAGATCGGTTTCTGGGCTTTGGCGGCCGCGACCCTGTTCTTCCTGCCCGAGCGCCATCTCATCCTGAACGAGATCGCCATCATAGGCCTGTTCGCGCTCTCCCTCGACCTGATCCTCGGCTATGCGGGGATCGTCTCCCTGGGCCACGCGGCCTTCTTCGGGTTCGGCGCTTACACGGCCGGCATCCTGGCGAAACACGAGTTCGCAGATCCGCTGCTCGGACTGGGCGCCTCCGCGTTCGCTGCGGCCTTTCTGGGCTTCGTCACCAGCTTTCTCGTCCTTCGCGGAACGGATCTCACGAAGCTGATGGTGACGCTCGGCGTCGCGCTCGTGCTCGGCGAGATCGCCAATCAGGCATCCTGGCTGACCGGCGGCGCGGACGGCCTCCAGGGCATTTCCATGGGGCCCGTCCTCGGCCTGTTCGAGTTCGATATCTTCGGCACGACGGCCTATGCCTACAGCCTCACGGTGACCTTCCTTCTGTTCATTGTGGCGCGCCGGATCGTCGTCTCGCCCTTCGGGCTTTCGCTCCGCTCGATCCGCGACAACCCGCTGCGCGCCCGCGCGGTCGGCATCCCGGTCAACCGACGCCTCGTGGCGGTCTACACGCTTGCGGCGGCCTATGCGGGCGTAGCCGGCGCGCTCCTCGCGCAAACCACCCAGTTCGTGTCGCTGGACGTGCTCGCCTTCCATCGCTCGGCCGACATCATGCTCGTGCTGGTGATCGGCGGCGCCGGTTACCTTTACGGCGGGCTCCTCGGTGCCATCGGCTTCAAGGTGCTTCAGGACATTCTCTCGGCCTGGACGCCGCAATATTGGCAGTTCTGGATCGGACTGATCCTGGTGGTTCTGGTGCTCGTGGGCCGCGAGCGTTTGATGGACAAGGTCAAAGCTCTGTGGCCGCGCTCGAGAAGCCGTCTGGCCGGGCAGACACAGAATCTGCCGAGCACCACGGCGGGGGAGGTCTGACATGGCGGCTGCGCTCGAGACGCGCAACCTCGTGAAGCGCTTCGGCGGACTCGTGGCCACCGACAACGTCACGTTCCGGCTGGAGAAGGGGGCGCGCCACGCCCTCATCGGACCGAACGGTGCGGGCAAGACCACCTTCATCAACCTGCTCACGGGCGTTCTCACGCCGACATCGGGGCAGATCTTTCTGGATGGTGTCGATGCGACGCAGATGCGGCCTGAAACTCGGGTTCACCGCGGCCTCGCCCGCACGTTCCAGATCAACCAGCTCTTCCCGGCCATGACGCCGCTCGAGACCATCGGGCTTGCGGTTTCGGAGCGCATGGGGGGAGGGCGCGACTGGTGGCGCGTTACCGGCAGCCGACGCGAGATCGTGGACGAGATCGTCGAGATCGCCCAGCGCTTCCGCCTCACCGAGGCGCTCGACGAACGCACGTCGAGCCTCGCCTATGGCAAGCAGCGACTCCTCGAAATCGCCGTGGCCTTTGCCTGTCGTCCGCGGGTGCTCCTCCTCGACGAGCCGGCCGCAGGCGTGCCGGAGGCGGAGCGTCATGAATTGCTCGCCACGGTAGCGGCCCTTCCACGTGACGTCTCGGTGCTGCTGATCGAGCACGACATGGACGTCGTCTTCAGCTTCGCCGACCGGATCTCCGTTCTCGTCAACGGGGCGCTCCTTACCGAAGGCACCGTCGAGGAGGTTTCAACCGACCCGAGAGTGCGGGCCGTCTATCTCGGGGGAAGCGTCGATGAGTGACCTTCTCAATCTGCACCAGGTGTCTGCAGGTTACGGTGACGCCATTGTCATCTCGAAGATCGATCTGCGTCTGCAGCCCGGCGAGTCGCTCGCGGTGCTGGGGCGCAACGGAACCGGCAAGACCACGCTGCTCAACACCATCATCGGCGTGACGCGCCACAGAGGCGGCACCATCATGCTGGCGGGCCGGGATCTCACCGGCGCGCGGCCGGACGTGCGGGCGCTCGCTGGCATCGGCTGGGTGCCGCAGGAGCGCAACATCTTCAGATCGCTGACCGTCGAGGAGAACCTGACGGCGGTAGCCCGCCCCGGCCTCTGGACGGTCGAGCGCGTCTACGGGATGTTTCCGCGCCTGAAGGAGCGCCGCGCCAATATGGGCAATCAGCTCTCGGGCGGCGAGCAGCAGATGCTGGCGATTGCACGGGCGCTCGTCCTCAACCCGAAGCTCCTGCTGCTGGACGAGCCCACGGAGGGGCTTGCGCCCATCATCGTCGAGGAATTGCTGGCGGCCATGAGGCGCATCATCCAGAACGAGGGCATGTCGGCCGTCGTGGTGGAGCAGCATGCCCAAAAAGTCCTAGGCGTGACGGATAGCGTCATCATCCTGGATCGCGGTACGATCGTTCATGCGGGCTCGAGCCGATCCCTGATCGACGATCCCGCGCCGCTCGAACAGCACCTCGGAGTGACGGCCAGGAAGAAGCCGCGCCAAGCCGCCGTTCATTGAACATCCACCGGAGGACCAGCCTATGCAGCGCACCACACCACCATTTCGGGCCGATATGGTCGGCAGCCTTCTGCGTACCGGGGCTTTAAAGGAGGCGCGGCACAGGCATCATCAGGGCGAACTCTCGGACGCGGCTCTGAACGAGGTGGAGGATCAGGAGATCCGCAAGATCATCAGGCGCCAGGAGGAGATCGGTCTGCAGGCCGTCACGGATGGCGAGTTCCGCCGGGCCTATTGGCACTTCGACTTCCTGGAGCATCTCGACGGCGTGACCTCGATCGAGGCCGATTCCGGCATGAACTTCAAGGGCGGCGTCGGCATCACCAAGGCTTTGCGGATCACCGGCAAAGTGGGCTTTTCCGATCACCCGATGATCGATCATTTCCGCTTCGTGAAGGACAATACGAGCCGCGTGGCCAAGATGACGATCCCTGGCCCGAGCATGCTCCATTACCGCGGCGGGCGGAAGATGATGAATGCCGGCGTCTATCCGGAGATGGACCAGTTCTATGCGGATGTGGGCGCTACCTACAACAAGGCGGTCCATGCCTTCTACGATGCGGGCTGCCGGTATCTCCAGTTCGACGATATCTCCTTCGCCTATCTGTGCGATCCCGATCAGCGCGAGATGCTGCGCCAGCGCGGCGATGACCCGCAGAAGCAGCCGGACATCTATGCCGGCATGGTGCGCGAGGCCCTCAAGGACAAGCCCGACGATCTCACCATCACCATGCACCTGTGCCGCGGCAACTTCCGGTCCACCTTCATCGCCTCGGGCGGTTATGAGCCCGTGGCCGAGACGCTGTTCAACGCCATGCCGGTCGACGGCTATTTCATGGAATGGGATACGGACAGGGCCGGTGGATTCGAGCCCTTGCGCTTCCTGCCCAAGGGCAAGACCGTGGTTCTGGGCCTCGTCACCTCCAAGACCGGCACGCTGGAGAGCAAGGACGACATCAAGCGCAGGATCGACGAAGCGATGAAGTATGTCGGGCTCGATCAGCTCTGTCTCTCGCCGCAATGCGGCTTCGCCTCGACCGAGGAGGGCAATGTTCTGGCGGAAGACGAGCAATGGGCAAAGCTGCGCATGATCGTGGAGGTTGCCCAGGAGGTCTGGGGCTGAACGCGCTGTTCCTGCCTTGCGGCACCGGCTGCAAGGCAGGATGGATCTTCCCACGACGATGGGCGGTCATATCAGGGCGATGACCGAGGGTTGTCATGGATTGATTTGCGAGGAGAAAGCCACATCTCGCGAGCGTGGCATCAGGGCTTCATCTGTGCCACGGCTGCCTTCGCGTCATCGAGATCGGGGGCGTCGATGTGGCGATAGCGTGCCTGCACGAGGCCGTAGAGGCCGAAGGCGAAGAGCCCAATGGCTGTGAGGGCCAGCAGCACCCAACCATAGGGCTGCTGTTGCAGCGCCTTGAGAGCGCCGCCGAGGCCGTGAACCTGGGCGGACGAACTGTGAAGAGCGGCCAGGACGAGGAAGCCGCCGATGATCAGAAAGACGATGCCGCGCGCAGCGAAGCCCATACGGCCCAGGGACACGATCCAGTCCCTCTTGTCGGCCGGCAGCGCGAGATGGGCTGCTACATCGCCGCGCCACGCCTTCCACGCGAAGCCAAGTCCCGCTGCCGCGACGGCTACTCCGACGAGGCCCACGAGCCACGGGCCGAAGGGCTTGCTCATGAGCCAGGCCGTCCAATCTTGGGCGGCTTGGTCTTCCCCACCGCCGGACCCGCGTCCCAGTGCCAGGTTCAAGGCGGAGATTGCAAGACCGGCATAAATCATGCCGCTGATCAGATGGGCACCTCTGATAGTCCAGCCTTTCAGGTCGGATCCGCGACGATCGGCGTCGGTCAGTGCCTCGACGATGCGCCAGGTGCAGAACCCGAAGAGCCCGAGAGCGATCAGGAACAGCCAGATTTGCCCAAACGGCTGGGAGAGCAAGGTCTGCAACGCGGAACGGCTGCCGCCGGTCTGCCCGCCCGAGCCGATGGCGGCGAGAAGGGCCAGACCGCCGACGAGGCCATAGACCACACCTCGCGCGCCGTATCCCAGACGGGCCAGTGTCTCGACGGGATTAGAGGTGAGATTCGGCATCGAACGCGGCTCCGCTTACATGAGCATGAACCAACAAGCCTTACCGGATGTTCCTTGTCACAGGCGTCAAGCGAGGATTACGACTGGTGCGAATGTCCGGCGTGATCGAACACGTCGTCTACGAGAGGAGGGCCTGCGACCAGAACGAGCAGAAGGGCAAAGGGCAGGGAAAACAGGAAGCCGAGATGGCTGAAGCCGATGGCCCCCGTGACGCCGCCGAGGAAGAACGAGCCGAGCAGCAGGAGAAGCAGACGCAGCTTCTCGCGATCCGCCAGCACGATCCCGTCGAGATGACGGCTCCGGTTCCAATAGAAGAGCTTTCCGAGCTCGATACCGATATCCGTCACGATTCCGGTGACATGGGTCGTGCGCATGCGTGCGCCGGAGATCTTCGTGACGGTGGCATTCTGCAGGCCCATGATGAAGCATAAGAGAGGCACCGCGCCTGCGACGAAGCTCGGCGAGGGATGTGCGATCCAGCCGAGTAGGCCGAAGACGCAGAGGAGGCACGCCTCCAGTATCAGGGGGAGGGCGTAGCGGCCGCCGAGACGATGGCGCCTGCCCCAGTTGATCAGAATGGCCGAACAGGCCGCCCCTGCGACGAAGGGGAGGAAAGCGGCAAGACCCGCCGCCACGAGCGCGACGCTGCCTAAGGCGAGGTTGTCCGCCATGGACGAGAGAATGCCGGACATATGCGAGGTATATTGCCCGACGGCGAGAATGCCGCCCGCATTGATGGCCCCTGCGATGAAGGTGAGCGCCATGCCGAGCAGGGTATCCGCCGCGCCGGTCCGTTCCGAGGCTGCGATTGCCTTCACCGATCCCAAGGCGCGGGCGGCTACGGTGCGATGCTTCGCGGAGGGGCGCTTCAGTTCCATTGCCCGGAGATTACTGCGGTGGTCTGATCGGGTCCACCGATCAGAAAGCCGCTCGAAGGATATCGAGCGGCTCCGAGGGACTTATTGCGCAACGCTTGTCGAAGCGGAGGCGCGCCGCTCCTGGGGCGGCAGACGGATCGTGTTCGCAATTTCCGCTTCGCCGACCGCTTCGGCAAGCGAGCTGCCGCCGACGAAAGCCTGGATTGCTCCGGCTTCGATGACATAGGTGCCGTCGCTAAGGTGAAAGCCGAGGGCTTCGACAGGTACGCGCAAGGTCACGCGCTTCGTCTCGCCGGGCTTGAGGCTGATCTTCTCGAACGCTTTCAGCTCGCGCAGGGGGCGGCTGCGGCTCGCCACGGGATCGCGCGTATAGAGTTGCACGACCTCCTGACCGGCTCTCGAGCCCTTGTTCGTCACGCTCACCGAGACTTCCAAAGCATCGCCCGCGTCGAGCCTCTGTCGCGCGATCGTCGCGTCGGAATAGGCGAACTGGGTGTAGCTGAGACCCCAGCCGAAGGGGTACAGCGGCGTAATCTCCTCATCGATATATTGCAGCGTGAAGCGGTTGTCCGGAATTGTCGGGCGGCTGCTGGGCAGGCGGTTGTAATACATCGGCAGCTGACCCGTGGCGCGCGGCCAGGTGAGCGGGAGTTTGCCGCTCGGGTTGACGTCGCCGAACAGTACGTCGGCGACGGCGTTGCCTCCTTCGGTGCCCGGATACCAGGCCATGAGGATGGAGGGAACGCGGTCGGCCACCGGACCCAGGACTTGCGGACGTCCGCCCATGATCACGAGCGCAATCGGCTTGCCGGTTGCCGCGAGGGCTTCCAGGATTTCGATCTGCTTCCCGCTGAGTTCGAGATTGACACGCGAAGCTGCCTCGCCCGAAAGCTCTTGCGGCTCTCCGAAGACGGCGATGACGAGATCGGCGTTCTTCGCCGTCTCAAGGGCCGCGGGCAACTGCTCCATTGAGCGGCACATGAGATCGCAGGCGGGTGCATGGGTCACCGCGATACCGGCGGATTGCGCGCGCTGGCGGATTCCCTGAAGGATCGTGACGGTATCCTCCTTGTGGCCGCGCGCCGCGTGCGGTCCCATCTGATCCTGGGGCGCATCGGCCAGCGGACCGATGACCGCGATAGAGCGTGTGCCGGGCTTCACCGGCAGAAGGTCGCCCCTGTTCTGAAGCAGCACGAGCGTTTCGCGCGCGACCTCACGGGCAGCCTGGCGCGCCTCCGCCGTAGGGAAATCCGCATCGGTGCGGGTGGGGTCAATGGCGGGCTGGTCGAACAGGCCGAGGCGGAACTTGGTGCGCAGGATTCTGCGGACCGCTTGGTCGATCACGCTTTCCGGAACACGTCCGGCACGCACCTCGTCGGGCAGGTGCTCGATGTAGAGCTGCCCCATCATGTCCATGTCGACCCCGGCCAGAACGGCTTTGCGCGCGGCCTCGGCGCCGTCTGCGGCTACGCCATGGTTGATCAGTTCGCCGACGCCCACCCAATCGGAAGTGACGAAACCGTCAAAGCCCCATTGGCTGCGCAGAACGTCGGTCAGCAGCCAGGCATTGGCTGTCGATGGCTCGCCATTGAGCGCGTTGAAGGCGGCCATGAAGCTCGCCGAACCTGCTTCGACGGCAGCGCGGAAGGGGGGCAGGTAGGTGTCGTACATCTCCGCGCGGGGGATGTAGGTCGTGTCATAATCGCGCCCGCCCTGCGGCGCGCCGTAGCCCGCGAAATGCTTTGCGGCGGCGGCGAGGCCGCCTTTGCGGAAGCCCTCCACGCGGGCGGCGGTCAGGACCGAGCCGAGGTAGGGATCTTCTCCAAAGCCTTCGACGATGCGCCCCCAGCGGCTGTCGCGTGAGAGATCCGCCATCGGCGCGAAGGTCCAGTTCACACCCACATGGGATGCCTC
>DASRWK010000090.1:0-3871 GCA_035776715.1 Microvirga sp. | reverse complement strand
CCCGGCGACCTCGCAGGCCGCCTTCAGGTTCTTGATTCCGGCGGTGAAGTTCAGGAAGGCGGGAGTGCGGCCGAAAGCGTTCAGGCCGAACAGAGTGACGGCGATGGCCTGAACGTTCGGCAGCAGAACGCCGACGGTCTCGCGATCCTCCGTCAGACCCGCGAGCTTGCGCCCCAGGACGAGCGAACCAAGGACGAGGCGTCCGAAGGTGATCGGCTGGCGTTCGAGATCCTCCAGGGCGACCTTGTTCCGCCCGAACCGGTCCCGGGCATCGAGGAGCGCCACGAACAGGCTTTTGCGCGTCCACGCCGTGTCGAACTCTGCCACCGGCGCACTCCTATCCATCAGCCGGCCGAGCCTTCGCGGATGGGCGCCTGATAGGCCAGCCCCATATCCCACGGGAAATAGATCCAGGTGTCCTGGCTGACTTCCGTGACGAAGGTGTCGATCAGCGGGCGGCCCGCAGGCTTGGCGTAAACGGCTGCGAAATGAGCGTTCGGCAGCATGTCACGAACGATCTTGGCGGTTTTGCCGGTATCCGTCAGGTCGTCGATCACGAGCACACCCTGACCCTTGCCGTCGCCGATCGCCTTGACGGAGGGCGCGATGTCCTTCAGCACCTTGAGCTCGCCCTGGTTCTTGTAGTCGTGATAGCTGGCGATGCAGACGCTCTCGATGAGGCGCAGATCCAGCTCACGGGCCACGATGGCGGCCGGCACCAGGCCGCCGCGGGTGATGCAGACGATCGCCTCGAACGGGCCGGCCGAAGCTAGGCGCCAGGCGAGCGCGCGGCAATCGCGGTGGAACTGGTCCCAGGAAACTGGGAAGGCTTTGGGTGAGGTGGGAGACATCGGGTTGCTCGTTACCTGCAGGATGAGAACGGGGGGTCAAAGGGGCGCCCGGTCGCTTTTCAGGCGGCCGAGCAGATCGCGAATGGCGGCGGCGGCATGCGCAACGGAGGCAGGGTCCTTGCCCCGCGCGACGATCTGATTGCGAAAGCCGCTTGCCGAAAAGGACGGGTAGGAACCGATGGAGACGTCCGGATGCGCGGCCGCGATCCGGCTCAAACCTTCCGCATAGATGCCCTCGGCAAGGCCCTCCGCCTCGATGGTCTCGATGATCATGCGCGCGCCGGTCTGGAGCTTCGGCGCGATGTCGTCGAGCATCGCCTGCATGATCGACGGCACGCCCGCCATGACGAAGACATTGCCGATCCTGAAGCCCGGAGCCTTGGAAATCGGGTTCTCGATGAGATCCGCCCCGTCGGGGATGCGGGCCATGCGCATGCGGGCCTCGTTCAGCTCATGCGGCTGGTAGCGCTCCTGCAGCATGGCGACGGCGCGCGGATCGTAGCCGATGCCGACGCCGAAGGCCTTGGCCATGCAATCGGCGGTGATGTCGTCATGGGTCGGGCCGATTCCGCCGGTCGTGAAGAGATAGGTATACCGGCTGCGCAGGGCGTTGACGGCGCCGACGATCTCTTCCTCCACATCCGGCACGATGCGGACCTCACGCAGGTCGATCCCGATGCCGGTGAGGTACTCGGCGATATAACCGATATTCTTATCCTTGGTGCGGCCCGTGAGGATCTCATCGCCAATGATGAGAAGGGCGGCTGTTACAGAGGCGGCCATGCGCATCGATCCCTTTCGAGGGCCTTTAGCGTCAGAAACGGCAATTCTCAAGCGCAAGCACGATAGCACATTCCTTTCATCCCCGGCCGGGAATACATCCTCACTGCCCGGCTACGCATCCCCTTTCGTCATGCCGGGCCTGTCCCGGACGTCCCGATCAGGGAAACGCGCAGCACCTAAGGGTCGGGATCACCGGCACAAGGCCGGTGATGACGCGGAGAGGAGCCGCGAATGGCGCCCCGTCGTCACGGCCGGGCTCGTCCCGGCCGTCGCGATCGGAAAGGCGTGCCGCTCGACGGGTCGGAATCCCGGGCGCAGGGCCCGGGACAACGGGGAGGAGATTGCCCGCCAGCGTGCCGCAGACGCATGGAATACAGCCCGGGTTGAAGGCAGGGCTTCTCCCCTGCTACGGGGAGCTCTTCAGAGAAGATGGATCGAATGCGTTTCCAGGAAACCCTGCTCGAAGGTCGGCTCATCGAGCGTTACAAGCGATTTCTCGCCGATGTGGAGCTCGCCTCCGGCGAGATCGTGACGGCGCACTGCGCCAATCCGGGTGCAATGATGGGCCTGAAGGAGCCCGGCAGCCGGGTGCTCCTCTCACGGGCCTCGAACCCGGCCCGCAAGCTCAAGTACAATTGGGAATTCGTGGAGGTCGCGGCAGGCGGGGGGCCCCTGCAGCTCATCGGCATCAACACCTCGCGCCCCAACCTCCTCGTGGCGGAGGCCCTGCGCGAGGGACGTCTTGCGCCGTTCGCCCGTTACGAGCGCGTCCGTCCCGAGGTGAAGTACGGCAGGAACAGCCGCGTGGACTTTCTCCTGGAGAACGACGGCGAGCCGCCCTGTTACCTCGAGGTCAAGAACTGCCACCTGATGCGGGAGGCAGGCTTCGCGGAATTCCCGGATTGCGTGGCGGCCCGAAGCGCCAAGCACCTCTATGAACTCGCGGACATGGCGGCGGCCGGAGCCAGGGCCGCCCTCGTCTACGTGATCCAGATGGATGCGACCCGCTTCGATGTGGCCCGGGACATCGATCCGACCTACGACAGGGCGTTCCGCCATGCCCTGGCATCAGGCGTCGAGTCCTATGCCTATGTCTGCCGGATCACGCCCGAAGAGGTCACCATCGACCGCCCGGTCGAGATCGTCACGCCCCGGTAGAACCGGGCCGTGATCCTCGGACCGCGCAGCGGAGCCCGAGATCGAGTGCAGCACGGCCCCTTCGTCATGGCCGGGACCAGCCCGGCCATCCCGATCCGCAAACGCGGGCGCGTCACGGAAGCGGGATCACCGGCACAGGGCCGGCGATGACAACGTGGCGGCAGGATGAGAGAACCGTCGCGAATGGATCCCCGCTGCGCGGGATGACAGTGGCGGAGCCCCTCAAGCGCGCTCGAACACGAGGTTCATGCGCGTCCGGAGGGTCAGGCGGTAGCCTCTCTCCTCCAGGAGCTTCTGCACATCCTCCTGCCAGCGATCCGGAACGTCGGGGATGATGAGGAGCGAGGGGTAAAGCGCGTCAGGCGCATCGCGGAAGAACGGATCGAGGATCAGATCCTCGGCCCCCTCGACGTCGAGCTTGACCGCATCGAGACGGGTGAACCCCTCGCGCTTCACCAGATCGAGCAGGGTCACGGCCGGCACGCGGATCGTGTCCGTCTGGCTCGAGTTCACGATCTTGAGACTCGCCTCGCCCTTGTTGAGCGGGTCCAGGAACAGGGTGAGCTCGCCGGTCTTGTCGGCGACCGCGCAGGCCACCGCCTTGATCGTGCCGAAGGGGTTCAGGCGGATATTGTGGACCAGGCGGTCGAAGATCTCCGGCTGCGGCTCCACCGCAAGGATCCGGGCGGAGGGAGCGACCTTCCGGGCCACCAGCAGCGCATACCAACCTACGTTCGACCCCACGTCGATGAAGGTGAAGCCTTCCCTGTTGCGGCCTGCGATGAGCTTGATCTCGTCCAGGTCGAAATACTGGGGCGTAAAGAGAATCCGCCGCTCGCAGACATTCCTGTGGGGTACGACCCGCATACGCACCCCGAAGGTTTCCAGATCGAGAGGCCGATCCTTGAGAGACCTCATGACAACCCGGCGCAGCATCATGGCGATGCGGCGCCCCGCCCAGCTGCCCGGGAGACCGCGCGTGCGATCGATCACCCAGCGGGTGAGACCTGAAGGCGCAAAGGTCCCGAAGGGACGGGGGTCATTCATTACGGAAGTATCCAAAGCCGCCAAACCGGATG
>DASRWK010000089.1:0-7943 GCA_035776715.1 Microvirga sp. | reverse complement strand
CACGCCATCGCCGATCTCCAGGATGGAGACGTCGAAGGTGCCGCCGCCGAGGTCATAGACCGCGATCGTGCCGGAGGACTTCTTGTCCAGGCCGTAGGCCAGCGCTGCCGCAGTCGGCTCGTTGATGATGCGCAGAACCTCGAGACCGGCGATCTTGCCGGCATCCTTGGTAGCCTGACGCTGGGCGTCGTTGAAGTAGGCCGGAACCGTGATGACGGCCTGCGTCACCGGCTGGCCGAGATAAGCCTCCGCGGTTTCCTTCATCTTCTGCAGGGTGAAGGCGGAGATCTGCGACGGCGAATACTGCTTGCCGTCGGCTTCGACCCATGCGTCGCCATTCGGGCCCTTGATGATGTGATACGGGACGAGACCCATGTCCTTCTTGGTCATGGGATCGTCGAAGGTGCGCCCGATCAGGCGCTTGATGGCGAAGAATGTGCGCGACGGGTTCGTGACCGCCTGGCGCTTGGCCGGCTGGCCGACGAGACGCTCGCCTTCGTCCGTGAAGGCCACGATGGACGGGGTCGTCCGGGTGCCTTCCGCGTTCTCGATGACTTTGGGCGTCGTGCCTTCCATGACAGCGACGCAGGAATTGGTGGTGCCGAGGTCGATACCGATGACCTTACCCATGGCGGGATCCCTCACTTTCAAGCAGACCGCCGAGCCCTAAAAGCAGCTCGGCCCATGGCTTACATGTTGAATGACTAAACAAGACGCTCCAACGGGAACGGCCCTGCTGGCGCTGATATAAGAAGGGGTTTTGAGCGCCGCAAGGCGATGTTAGAGGCTTGTTTGCCCCGCTGCGTGAGAGTTCGCCCCTGTTGCATAGCTGCAATAGGGGTAAGGGGCTGAGACTTCTGATCTTTATGCTTCTGTGCCAAGTGAAGCCGGAGTGGCCGAGCGAGGAGAGGGCTGTTCTCCGCGCCCTGTCGTTATGTATCTCCGGCGTAACGATAACCCTCCTCGTCATGGCCGGGCTTGTCCCGGCCATCCCGGTCGGAAGAGTGCTGCCCCGAGGAGGATCACCGGCACAAGGCCGGTGGCGGGCCTCTCATTGAACGCGTCCAGCCTCTTATCTCAGAAGTGCCGCGCGGGCGGCACCAGATGACACTATGCTCGAGGTAGGGTCGGTTTCGCGACTGAACTCCCGATGCCCCCCTTGAGATCGGATTCCTGCCGCTCAACTTGGCGGCCCGCCGCGCGACCAGCCCATGATTGGCAAGAGCTGATCGCGCTTGAACCGCTCTGCGCGCTCACGTTCCTTCGCCTCGAGCTCTTCGGCTGTGGGGCCGCACTCGCCCTCGCACTCCTTGAACGTCACCGGGATATCGTCAAGCGCCACATCCTCCGGGGTTTCGCGCCGCTTGAAGGCAGGGCCGCGGGCCTGGAGGATGCTCAGGAACGGCCGGTGCAAGAGACGATGCCAGAGCCTCTGGATCGGTGCGCCCATGGCAACCTCCTCTCATCCAAGAGTATGCTCCTGGCGACAGGATAGCACGGGCCGATGAGTTTCAGAAACACTATCCACGGTAGCCAGGGGCTACGAAGGCCTAAGCTTCGTTCGCGCCCAGGCTCCTGCCCGCTTCCCACCCCAGGATCGCCTGTTTGCGGGTGAGGCCCCAGTGATAGCCCGTGAGAGCTCCCGAGCGGCCGAGCACCCGGTGGCAGGGGACCACGAAGGAGATGGGGTTCTTTCCCACCGCCGCTCCCACGGCCCGGCAGGCGGCGGGTTTGCCGATATGACGGGCGATGTCTGAATAGGTGGTTGCACGGTTACGGGGAATGCGCAGCAGGGTCTGCCAGACTCGGACCTCGAAATCGGTGCCGATCAGGACGACCCTCAGAGGCTGCTCCGCCTGCCATTGCGCCGGGTCGAAGATGCGCCGGGCCAGCGGCGCGGTGGCGGCCTTGTCCTCCACATAGAGCGCCTTCGGCCAGCGACGGGTCATGTCGGCCAGCGCCGCCTGGCGGTCGCCGTCGTCCACGAAGCCGAGTCCGGCGAGCCCCCGGTCGGTGGCCACCAGGATCGCCTCGCCGAAGGGGGAGGGGTGGAAACCGTAGCGCATGGTCAGTCTCGCCCCGCCGGCCTTGTAGTCTCCCGGCGTCATGGCCTCGTGGGTCACGAAGAGATCGTGCAGCCGGGCGGGGCCGGAGAGCCCGACTTCGTAGGCGGTGTCGAGGACGCTGGCGGAGGCCGCGAGCAGCGCCTTGGCATTGTCCAGCGTGATCGCCTGGAGAAAGGCCTTGGGGCTCAGGCCCGCCCAGCGCCGGAAGAGATGGTGCACATGGGTGGTGGAGAGCCCCACGTGGTCCGCGATGGCCTCCAGAGAGGGCTGATCGCGCCAGCGCTCGGAGATGAACGCAATGATACGGCGCACCCGCTCGTAATCGGCCTGGGGCTCCTCCGGCAGGCTGAGATGGCCGGCCTCGATGGTGATATCGCGCAAGGTGTCGAGCATGGCATTGTCCTCTTGGAACCCACTCTAGGAGGTTCGAGGAGGCTGCAACACCCGATTTCTGTGGCGCTATGAAAGGGAGAGGGGCTCCATTCTCGTCAATGCCGTTCATGCGCGCATTGGCTATGGTCCGCCAGCACCTGGATCACGCGGCATTCGCCCACACGCTCGTGGCTGCATTCTTCTATCATGCGCCGCAACTCGGCCCGCAGGGTCATCAGCTGCTCGATCCGTCTTTCCACCTCGACCATGTGTCTGCGGGCGATTCGGCCGGCTTCAGCACAGGACTGGTCCGGCTTTTTACCGAGTTCCAGCAACTCGCGAATGGCCTCGACGTCGAAGCCGAGGTCGCGCGCATGGCGGATAAAGTCAAGACGGGAAACGTCATCGGCTCCGTAGCGCCGCTGTTTCCCCTGGGTCCTGGGCGGCAGGCAAGGCTTGGCCGGAGTGCAGGGCGGGAGGAGGGGCGACGCTGATCCTCCCTGCTCAATAGCCGCGCTTCACTTCCGAAAGGGCACGGCTGAAGGCATCTGCAAACGTTTCCCGCTCTTCCGGCGAGAGATCGCGGGCGATCACCACCTGCTGGTCGCGGGAGGTGAGCGCCAGTTTCTGGAGGCCGAACTCGTCGTCGACCTCGCGGTCGAGGCGGGTCCAGAGGGGGTTGAATTGCCATTCATGCGTTTCGCCCCGGTCGCTGACCTTAAGCAGAAGCAGCCGGATCGGAGTCAGCTCCAGGAATTCGAAGGCCCGGCCCTGCCTGTAGCTGAGGCGGAACGCGATGAAGAGGCCGAGGAGGTCCAACCCGAAGAAGCCGGCGACGGGCCAGAAGCCCAAGACCACGAAAGGAAGGCTGGCGGCAACGGAGGTCAGGCAGACAAGCCCCATCACGATCCTGAACCCTTGTGGGCCCAGCGACCGGTGCGGGCGGATGACGGCCGAGAAGACCGGCTTCTCGAACCGGTCGGCCTCATCCTCAAATGTCGCCTTGCTGCCTGCCATGGTCCAGATATAACGCGGGAATGTCCGATCTGAAGCAGCCAATCCGCCGCAAGTCCCCGCCGAAATCGAAACCCGCCGTGCCGGCGAAGGCCGTCGGGAAAGCGTTGCGCCGGCGAACGCCGAAGCCCGTCGACCGGGGCACCATGATCGAAATCTTCCGCCGCCTCAAGGCGGCGAATCCGGAGCCCAAGGGTGAACTGGATTATACCAACCCCTATACGCTGCTCGTAGCCGTGGCGCTCTCGGCCCAGGCCACGGACGTGGGCGTCAACAGGGCGACGAAGGAGCTGTTTAGCATCGCCGACACGCCGTGGAAGATGCTGGCGCTCGGCGAGGAAGGGCTCCGGCAGCACATCAAGACGCTGAACTTCTTCAACACGAAGGCGAAGAACGTCATCGCAATGTCCCGGCGCCTCGTCGAGGAGTTCGGCGGCGAGGTTCCCAACTCCGTCGAGATCCTGGAGACCCTGCCGGGAGTAGGTCGCAAGACCGCGAGCGTGGTGGTCAACATTGCCTTCGGTGATCCGCGTGTGGCGGTGGATACGCACATTTTCCGGGTGACGAACCGGCTGCCTCTCGCCATCACCAGGACGCCGCTCGAGACGCAAGAGGCTCTCGAAAAGTCGATTCCGGACGAATACAGGCTCCATGCCCATCACTGGCTCATCCTGCATGGCCGCTACATCTGCAAGGCGCGCAAGCCCGAATGCTGGCGCTGCCCGGTCAACGACCTCTGCCGCTATCCGGACAAGACGATTCCTTAGGCTCTTCTCCGGACGGGAGCGACATTCCCCACGTCATCACCGGCCTTGTGCCGGTGATCCCGGCCGCGTGAAGCGCAGAACTCGTGAGAATCGGGATGGCCGGGCTTGCCCGGCCATGACGGGTGCGATTGCGATGCATCGATGAATGAAGGAGTCGGTTTAGGGCTTCAGGCAGCGCGGGGCGCTCGGCACGCAGGCGAAGCCGGGCGTCGAGCAGGCGAACCCCTGCGGGGTGCGGGCGCAGACGATGCAGCCATCCGTCCATTCGGGGCAGGCGGGCTCGGGCGCGGCGCGCCGGTCCTTCGGCGGAGGGCCGAGAACGCTCACGAGCACGGCTATCGCCGTCACGACCAGCGCCGTCAGGAAAGCGAGCGAAACGGCGAGGGCTTCGTCACGCCCCGGCATGGCTCAGCCGAAGGCGATGAGGCCGGCCAGTCCCGCCGCGCCGACCACGATCCGCCAATAGGCGAACGGCGTGAAGCCGTGGCGGGAAACGTAATCCAGAAGCGCCCTCACCACCACGACGGCCGCCACGAAGGCGGCGATGAAGCCCGTCACGATGGTGACGGCGTCGTTGGCCGAGAGGATCTTGTAGTTCTTCAAGAGGTCGTAGGTGAAAGCCCCCGCCATGGTGGGCATGGCCAGGAAGAACGAGAATTCCGCCGCCGCCCGCTTCGAGGCGCCCATCAGCATGGCGCCCACGATGGTGGCGCCCGAGCGGGAGACTCCGGGGACCATTGCGAGGCACTGGAGAACGCCGATCTTCAGATACATCGCCAAGGGGAAGCGGGTGGCATCGTCCCGCGTGGCGTTCAGAGGGATGCGGTCGACCAGGAGGAGTACGAAGCCGCCGGCGATCAGGGTCATGCACACGATCCAGGGATTGAAGAGCACCTCCTTGATGAAGCCGTGCAGCACCGCGCCGATGAGGGCCGCCGGCAGGAAGGCGATCACGATCCCGATCACGAAGCGCCGCGCGTCCCGATCGTAGGGCAGGGCCTTGGCGATGGTCCAGAGCTTGTTGAAATAGACCGAAAGGATCGCGAGAATCGCGCCCAGCTGGACCAGAACCTCGAAGGTCTTTCCCGTGGACTCGAATCCGAGGAAATGGCCGACGAGAAGCAGGTGGCCGGTGGAGGAGACCGGCAGGAATTCCGTCAGCCCTTCGATGAGGCCCAGAAAGAGTGCCTCGATGATGTTCGCCATCGTTGAAAATCCTTGAACCGGCGCCAGATGCAGGGGCGCCCCTGGACGTGTCAAGAAAGCATTGCAGCATCAAGGCCGTCTTCATGCGTCTGGAGCATGAGATTCACCAAAATTCCTTACCGCCCGTTAACAGGGCGCGGCCTTATTCTCGCCGTCTGTTTCGCGCTCACATCATTCATGGCCATCCTGCACTCCTATCCCTTTTGCCCGCACTCGCGGTTCGCGCGCCTTATTCTCGCGGAAACGGGGCTCGCGACGGACCTCGTCGAGGAGAAGCCGTGGGAACGGCGTATCCCTTTCCTGGAGATGAACCCTGCCGGGAAACTCCCGCTTCTGGTCGACGACAGCGGCTTGGCCGTTCCGGGAGCACGAGGAATTGCGGATTACCTCGATGATGTACGGGAGGAGGGGCTGGGCGGCCGGAGGCTCCTGCCGCAGGGAGTCGCGCAAAGGGTCGAGGTTCGCCGCCTGCTCGACTGGTTTCTCGGCAAGTTCCACGAGGAGGTCTCGGACTACCTTGCCACAGAAAAGATCTATAAGCGGTTCATGCCCGCGGAATTGGGCGGCGGTCCGCCGGATATGGGCGCGATTCGCGCGGCGCGGACCAATGTGCGATACCACTTGAAGTATATCGGCTTTCTGATTGCCAAGAGAAACTGGCTGGCCGGCGACCAGATGACCTATGCGGATCTGGCAGCCGCTGCCCATCTCTCGGTGGTGGATTATCTCGGCGACGTGCCATGGGAAGAGAACGAAACGGCAAAGGAGTGGTATGCCCGGGTGAAATCCCGGCCGTCGTTTCGCGCGCTCCTGGCGGACCGGGTCCCGGGCATGGCGCCGGCGGACCATTACGACAATCTGGACTTCTAGGGCATGGTCAGGACAGGCGGGAATCGATCGTTCGCCCGGACCATGCGGCAAACGTGAGAAGGAGCGGCGAGGCCCTGAAGCGCGCCTTCGTGGAGCGCGCCAGGCAGATCGGCTTCGACACGATCCGCATCGCAGCCCCGGATTCCATCCCGCTTGCGCCGGAGCGCCTGAACGCATGGCTGGAGGCAGGCCATCACGCCTCCATGGACTGGATGGCGGAAACCGCCGAGCGCCGCGCCGATCCCCGCATGCTCTGGCCCGACGTGCGCAGCGTCATTCTGCTGGGCGTCAATTACGGGCCCACCGGGGATCCGCTGGCGACGCTCTCGAGGAAGGATCGGGGGTCGATCTCGATTTATGCCCGCAATCGTGACTATCACGATGTGATCAAGGGCAAGCTCAAGGAGATCGCCGGTTTCCTCGCCTCCAGGGCCTCGTCCGACGTGAAGGTGTTCGTGGATACGGCACCGGTCATGGAAAAGCCTCTGGCGGAAGCGGCGGGCCTGGGCTTCCAGGGCAAACACACGGTCATCGTCTCGCGGGAATTCGGCAACTGGCTCTTCCTTGGCGTGATCTTCACCACGGCGGAGTTGCCCGTCGACGAGCCGGAGCGCAACCATTGCGGCTCGTGCCGCCGCTGCCTCGACGTCTGCCCGACCAATGCCTTCCCGGCCCCGTTCCAGCTCGATGCGCGGCGCTGCATCTCCTATCTGACGATCGAGCACAAGGGCCATATCCCGGAGGAACTGCGCTCCGGCATCGGCAATCGCATCTTCGGCTGCGACGATTGCCTCGCCGTCTGTCCATGGAACAAGTTCGCGCAGGCGAGCCGCGAGGCGAAGCTCATGCAGCGGGACGATCTCGCGGCCCTGCCGCTCGCGGAACTGGCGCGCCTCGACGATCCCACATTCCGCACCCGCTTCTCCGGGACGCCCATCAAGCGCACGGGACGGGACCGCTTCATCCGGAACGTGCTCATTGCGATCGGCAATTCCGGCGATCCCGCCTTGGCGGATGAGGCCGTGCGCCTCCTCGACGATCCCTCGCCGCTCGTGCGCGCCATGGCGGTTTGGGCGATCGGCCGTTTGCTCCCGCGCGAGGCCATTGCTTCCTTCGGTGCAGGCCGCTTCGAGCACGAGGGCGATGCGGATGTGCGCGCGGAATGGAGCCATGCCCTCGGAACGCACGAAGAGGTGGCTGCGTGAGACTCTTCGTATTCGGTCTCGGCTACACGGCGCAAGCTCTCATCCGGACAACCGCGTGGGCGCAGGTGGCCGGAACGGTGCGTGAGGACGGCAAGGCACAGAATCTCAAGGCCCGGGGCATCGTGGCCCATTCCCTTACCAAAGGCGATGCCGACCTTTCGGACGATCTCCGGCGCGCCGATGCGATCCTGGTTTCCGCATCCCCCGATGCGGAGGGCGACCCCACCCTGAACCGGTTCTCGGATCGGATCGCGTCATCAGGCGCCTCGTGGATCGGCTATCTCTCCACGACGGGCGTATACGGCGATCATGGCGGAGCCTGGATCGACGAGACGACGCCCGCGGCGCCCCTGAGCCCTCCGTCGAAGCAGCGTCACGCTGCCGAGCAGGCATGGCTCGCGCTGGGGCGCAAGACAGGACAGGCCGTTCACATCTTTCGCCTG
>DASRWK010000088.1:0-5691 GCA_035776715.1 Microvirga sp. | reverse complement strand
CACGGCACCGAGCCGGGTGACGTCCTCTCCGTTCAGCAGGACGCGCCCGGCACTGGGCTTGAGTTGGCCCGTCACCAGATTGACGAAAGTGGTCTTGCCGGCACCGTTGTGGCCGATGAGCGCCAGGCGCTCACCCGCCGGCATCGACAGGGAGATGTCGCGGCTGACCGCGAGCCCGCCGAAGGATTTGGACAGGTTCTCGACCCGGAAGAGATCGCTCATGACCTCCCTCCCTTCGATGCGGAGATCCGTTCCACCAGGCTGCTCAGTCCGCCGGGTGCGGCCAGCACCACGGCGATCAGCAATGCGCCCACCATCGTCATCCAATGGAATGGGTTGATGGCTGACACCATATGCTCGAACCCCATGAAGATCACGGTTCCGATCAGCGCACCATAGAGCGTGCCGAGGCCGCCGAGCACCAGCATGACGAGCGCATTCGCCGAGAGCTCGAAGCTCACGCTGTCGAGGCCCACGACCTGCGTGGAAATGGCCGCCAAGGCGCCCCCTGCTCCGGCAACCGCCCCCGAGATCACGAACATCTTCAAGAGAACCGGGAAGACGAAGGAGCCCATGGCGCGGATGCGGACTGGATCCTGCTTGATGCCGCGGCACAGCATTCCGAAGGGCGATGCCACGACGAATTTGAGCGCGACGAAGACGAGCAGGAGAAGGGTGAGACCCATCAGATAAGCCGTGCGTCCCCAGAGGTCGAACTCGAACATCCCGAAGAGCGGACTCACCATCAGGCCGGCCAGACCGTCGCTCCCGCCCGTATAGGCGGAGGCCTTGTTCGCCGCCTCGTGGAACAGCTGCACGATGGCGATGGAGAGAACGAGTTGGGCCAGACCGTGCGCGCGCAGCATGATGGCGCCCATAAGGAGCCCTGCCGCGGCGCCCGCGGCCGCGCCGATGGCGATCAGCGTCATCGGCTCCGTCACGCCGTTCACGCAGGCGATGCCGGCCGCATAGGCACCCGCGCCGAACAGCGCCGCATGTCCTAAGGTGGCGACGCCGCAATAGCCGACGACCAGATCGATCGACAACACCAGCAGGGCCACCGCGACGATCCGGGTGAGCAGCGCGAGATTGTCCGGGAACAGCCAGTAACCTGCCGCGCCGAAAGCCGCGATCAGAGCGATTCCTGCGACATCCCGCCACCAGTGATGGCTCTTCGCTTTGGACATTGCCGACACCGTTCCCGCCTGGGCCATGATGTGCATGTTACTGAGCCCTTCCGAGGAAACCGCGCGGGAACAGGCAGACGATGATGATCACGGCGGCGTAGAAGAAGAAATTGCCGAAATCGGGCATCAGATAGCGCCCCGTCGTATCCACGAGCCCGAGCACGAGACATGCGATGAGGGCGCCCGGAATGGAGCCTGCGCCGCCGACGGAGACGACCACGAGGAATGTCACCATATAGCGCAGGGCATAATACGGCTCGATAGGCAAAAACTCCGCTCCGACCACGCCGCCGAGCGCGGCGAGACCGATGGCGAGGGCGAAGCTGATGGCGTAGACAACCTGCGTGCGCACGCCGAGCGCATCACTCATGGCGGCATTGTCGACGGTCGCCCGCAGCTTGATGCCGAAGCTCGTCCGCTCGATGAGATACCACAGGCCACCGGCCACGACCGCGCCGCAGGCGATCACGAAGAGCCGGTGCGCGGCGATGGTGCGAAAGCCCACATCCACCGGCTGGCTCAATGCCTGCGGCAGCGGAATGGTCTTCAGCGTCGGCCCCATGAAATAATTGGTGATGCCGATGACGCAGAAGGTAAGACCGATGGTCATCAGCACCTGGGTCAGCTCGGGGCTGCCATAGATGCGCCGGTAAAGGAAGCGTTCGAGCGGAATCGAGATCACAATCGTGCCGATGATCGCGAGAAAGATCGCAACCGCGTATCCGAACCCGAGGTCACGCGCGGCATAGGAAGCGATATAGCCTGCGATCATCGCGAAAGCGCCATGAGCCAGATTCACGACGCGCATCAGGCCCATCGTGAGAGACAGGCCGATGCAGATGATGAACAGCACCATACCGAACGCCAGGGCGTCGATGGCAATGCTGAGAATGGTCTGCATGGAGCTCTTCCGCTTCCTCGTACGGCGCTGAATGGAAAAAGACGGCGGACGCGATCGTCAGGGGATCGCACCCGCCCTGCTCGCTTCGCTCACTGGGTGGCGAGACCGGGATCCTTCTGGTCCGGGAAAGTCTGGATTTCCTTGTTGATGTACTTCCCGTCCGCGCCCTTCGCGACCTCGCGCAGATAGATGTTCTGCGTGATGTGGCGCGTCTCGGGCTCAATACTCACCGGACCGCGGGGGCTCGTCCAGGACAAGCCCTTGACGGCGTCCACCGCCTTCTGCGCATCCTGCTTGCCGTCGGTGGCTTCGATCATCTTGTATATGACTTGCATGCCGTCATATGCGCCGACCGCCGGGAACGAGAGCTGGTCCGCCGAACCGATGGCCTTGACCGCCGCTTCCACGAACTTCTTGTTCTCCGGGCTGTCATGCGCGACCGAGTAGTGGAAGCTGGTCTTCAGCCCTTCCGCCGCCTCGCCGAGCGCCGGCAGGTCGGATTCCTGCGTGAGATCGCCGGGTGCGTAGAACTTGATGCCGGCCTTCTTGAGCCCCGTCTCGTTGAAAGCCTTCACGAAGCCCAGGGTGGGCGGCCCGGAGGGCAGGAACGTGAAGAGACCGGTCGCGCCGGAATCGCGCACACGCTGCATGATCGGGCTGAAATCGGTGGTATTCATCGGCATCCGGACGGCTTCGACCACCTGGCCGCCTGCGGCCTCGAACGCCTTCTTGAACGCGTTCTCGGCATCGACGCCCGGGCCGTAATCGCTGACGACGGTGATCGCCTTCCTCACGCCCTCGTCGAACGCGATCTTGCCGAGCGGGTTCGTCGTCTGCGCCGTGGTGAACGACGTGCGGACCACGAGCGGCGAGGTGTTCATGATCGCGGAGGTGGCCGCATTGAAGATGACGAGCGGCGTATTGGCCTGCGCGAGCAGAGGCGTGATCGCCATGGCGTCCGGCGTGAAGTAGACGCCGCCGAGATACTGCACCTTCTCCTTCACCACGAGTTCCTGCGCCAGGGCGCGGGACTGCGCGGGGTTGGCGGCGGGAAGGTCACGATAGATGATCTCGATGTCATGCCCTTTCACAGATTTGCCGTTCAGCGCCATGTAGGCTTCCACGCCGGCCTGGAAATTCTTGCCCTGGAGAGCGAATGGGCCCGAGAACGGGCCGATGATGCCGACCTTGATGGTCTCCGCATAAGCGGAGAAGGAGCCCATCAGCAACGCGCCGACGGCCGCGCCCAAAATTCTCTTGCCTGCTGTCATTCTCGCTTCCTCCCTGTGAGCCCACGGATCTCATTGAATGGACCCCGGTTTGTTGTTCAGGTCAATCAGCTTGTGCGCATTGCGAACATTGATTACCATACCGAACATGAAGGACGATTCAGGGGCGCAGTGTCAAGACGCCATGTGTCGAACACACCATTTTTCGGAGGGCAGCATGCAGTCTGGGCTGACGGGTGGGCAGGAAGCCGACGACCGCGATTTCGTCGCGAGCCTTGAAAAGGGTCTTCTGGTGATCGAGGCCTTCGATGCCAGCCGCCCGCGCCTGACCCTCTCCGACGTGGCCAAGATCACCGGCATCACCCGTGCGGCCGCCCGCCGCTACCTGCGCACACTCACCCGTCTCAACTACGCGGATTTCGACGGGCGCTACTTCTCCTTGAGCCCGCGCATTCTCAGGCTCGGCTATGCCTATCTCTCCTCCACTGCGCTTTCCACGCGCCTGCAGCCCTTCCTGGAGCGGATCTCGGAGGAGACGGGCGAGTCGAGTTCGGCGGCGGTGCTGGACGGCGATGACATCGTCTATATCGCCCGCTCGGCCACGCGCCGCATCATGTCAATCGGATTGGGCGTCGGAAGCCGCCTGCCTGCCTATTGCACCTCTCTCGGCCGGGCGATCCTGGCCTTTCACCCGCCCGAAACGGTCGAAACCTATCTCAAGCGCGTCGCTCTGGAGCCCCGCACGCCCAAGACCATCACGGACAAGGACCGGTTCCGGGCCGTGCTGGAGACCACCCGGCAACAAGGTTATGCCATCGTCAACGAAGAGCTGGAACTCGGCCTGCGCTCCATAGCCGTGCCGCTTGTGCAGAAGAACGGCCAAGTTTCCATAGCCCTCAACATCAGTGCGCAGGCCGCACGCGTACCGGCCTCCGAGATGGAGGAGCGCTTCCTGCCGTCCTTGAGAGCTGCCAGCGAGGCTCTGCGCTACACGTTATGAGGCCCCGGCTTGGCCGTATTGATCGAAATAGCCTCCTGAGCGTTAGCAGACAGATCCAGCTTGCGCGACGAAGGACATGCCATGGTTACCTTAGAGATTGCCGGCAAGGCGGTTGCCGTGACCAATGCCGACCAGGAGCAGGCCCAGGAACTCTTTTTGAGCGAGAGCTTTAAAGATGACCTGAAGTCGTTTAAGAGCGAGGGCCGATTCCTCTGGGACGGCTCAGCTGCCTTGACTACCAGACCCGCATCCGAAGACGAGATCGATGCGTTTTATGAGGTTCTGGACGAAGAGGATGAGGACGAGGTCGAAGACGACGAAGACTCTGGCGACATCAATATCGATGTCGTGTTCCTGGTGTCCATCGACGAAATAGACGACGGTGCCGCCTCCGGCTGATCATCCTTATCGGAGCTTGGAAAGCTCCCTCCAACTGGTTCAGCCCCTAGTCCCATGCCCTTCCCCAAGACCAATCCGAGCCTCGAGCGCGCCCTCGCCGACCGAGGTTACAATGACCCCACTCCCGTCCAGGCCGCCGTCCTCGATCAGGACGCCCTTGACCGCGACCTCCTCGTCTCCGCCCAGACCGGCTCGGGCAAGACGGTCGCCTATGGCCTGGCCATGGCTTCGACCCTGCTCGGCGAAGCGGAGCGCTTCGGAGCCCCCCGCGAACCCCTGGCTCTCATCATCGCCCCTACCCGCGAGCTGGCCCTCCAGGTCAACCGCGAGCTGATCTGGCTCTACGGCCCGGCGGGCGCGCGGGTCGCCTCCTGCGTCGGCGGCATGGATGTGCGCCGCGAGCAGCGCGCATTGGAGGACGGCTGCCACATCGTCGTGGGCACGCCCGGCCGCCTGCGCGACCATCTGGAGCGCGGACGCCTCGACACCTCGAAAATGAAGGTCGTGGTCCTCGACGAGGCCGACGAGATGCTCGACCTCGGTTTCCGCGAGGATCTGGAATTCATCCTCGACGCCACCCCGGAGGATCGCCGCACGCTGCTGTTCTCCGCAACCCTGCCGAAGAACATCGTTGCGCTCGCCCGCCGCTATCAGCGCGACGCGCATCGTATCGATACGCTCGTCGAGAACGAACCGCACGGCGACATCGAATACCGCGCCATCCGCTGCGCGCCGAACGAGACCGAGCTTGCCACCGTCAACGTGCTGCGTTTCTACGAGAGCCGCGGCGCGATGGTGTTCTGCCATACCCGTGAGGCGGTGCGGCACCTTCATGCGAGCCTGGTCGAACGCGGATTCGCAGCGGTCGCCCTCTCGGGCGAACTCAGTCAGAGTGAGCGGAGCCACGCCTTGCAGGCCCTGCGCGACGGACGGGCCCGGGTCTGTGTCGCCACCGACGTCGCGGCACGCGGCATC
>DASRWK010000087.1:0-13832 GCA_035776715.1 Microvirga sp. | reverse complement strand
ATCTGGCCCTTGACCAGGCCGCCGCCGAAGAGGTCGGATTCGTCGCGGTGCTGAAGCGGCACATAGCACGCCTTGCCCGGCTCCAGCGCCAGCGAGAAACCGACGATGTCAGCGCGGTTGGCATCAAGATCGCTCGTCTCCGTATCGACGGCGACATAGCCCTGCTCGCGCGCCTGCGTGACCCATTCCTTCAGCCGTCCGAGGCTGGTGACGGTCTCGTAGGACGACACGTCGAAGGGAGTGGACGAGGCTTCGGTCGCGCGCTTTCCGGCCAGTTGCGAAGGCGTGCCCACACCCTCCATGGGTTTGCGGGCCGCGCCCGTCGCCGGCAGGTCGAGCCCTGCGAAGGGATCGACATCGCCTGAGACCGCTTCGCCTTTCTCGAAGAGCGGCGGTTCGGCATCCGCTCCCGCCATTCCGCCGTTGCGCTCCCATCTGATCGCCTCGCCCCCGGGCATCAGGCGCGGGTCCGGCTCGATGGCGGCGGGATCGGCGTCGTAGAGCTCCGATACGCGGCGCGTGAGCGTGCTGAATTCCATCGCCTTGAGGAAGCCGATGAGCGTCTTGGGATCGGGGTCCGGCACGCGCAGGTCGTCGAGAGGGACGGGCACCGGCGCATCGCAATCGAGTGTCACGAGCTTCTTGGAAAGCCGTGCGGCTTCCGCGTTGCTGATCAGCGTCTCGCGCCGCTTGGGCTGCTTGATCTCGTTCGCGCGCGCCAGCAGCGTTTCGAGGTCGCCGTATTCCTTGATGAGCTGCGCCGCAGTCTTGAGACCGATGCCCGGAACGCCCGGCACGTTGTCCGAGGTGTCGCCCATGAGGGCCAGCACGTCGCCGATCTTTTCCGGCGGGATGCCCTCCCATTTCTCCATCACGGCGGCCTCGTCGAGATTGCGCTCGGGCCGGTAGCCGGGCTTGCCCTTGGAGCCGGACTCGAAGTCGTAGAAGCACACCTTGGGGCCGACGAGCTGCATCAGATCCTTGTCGGAGGAGATGATGAGCACGTCGGCGCCGCGGGCCTTGGCCTGCTGCGTGTAGGTGGCGATCAGGTCGTCAGCCTCATAGCGCTGTAACTCCACGGGCTCGAGGCCGAAGGCGCGGATTGCCTCGCGCATCAGCGGCATCTGGACCTTCAGATCCTCGGGCGCATCGGGGCGGTGGCCCTTGTAATCCTCGTAAAGCTCCTTGCGGAACGAGCCCTCGGACTCGTCGAGCACGATGGCGAGATGCGTCGGCTTCAGGCCCGCCGCCCCGTCGCGCATGAACTGCAGGAGCTTGGTGACGAACAGCCGCACGGCTCCCGTCGGCATGCCGTCCGAGCTGCGGGAATTGTACTTCTGGTCCTGGTTCATGGACTGGAAGTAGGCCCGGAAGATGAAGGAGGAGCCGTCGACGAGGAAAATATGGTCGCCGGCTTGGACGGGACGGGAGGAAGCCATGGGTCTCGTTCGTGGAGGAAATCAGCCAGCAAGAGATAGTGTTTTTGAAGGCCGATGGCTATCCCGTAGACCCATTCCTTGGAAACAAGCCAATAAGGATTTGGCATGTGTTTCCCTCTCCACCTCTGCCTCTCTCCCGCCGCCAGGGAACGCCCGACTTGCGGCGGGGCGGGCAAAAGGGTGGGGCGCGCAGTCGGAGCGCTGCGTGTGATCCGGGGAACACGACAGCCGAACTGCGTCATGGCCGGGCTCGTCCCCGCCATCCTGAGTCGAAAAGCGTCGCGTCTCACGGATCGGGATCACCGGCACAATGCCGATGCTGACGTGAGAGCAGGTTGGTTCAAGCGCCCCGGACGGACACTCCACCCCTGCCCCTCCCCGCAAGGGGAAGGGCGGACATGCTTCATGAGGACGCCCAAAGGGCTACGCAGCCTTCAGCCGCGCCAGATCGAGGTCGAGTTCCCTGAGCGCCTGCATCACCACGCCTTCGGTGAGGAGATCCAGGGAGGATTCCACCACATGGATGGCGGCGAGCGCCCTGAGTTCCGGGATGGTCTGCGATTCGAGGGCGGTCTCGAAGGAAGGGCGCAAGAGGTCCATGGCCCGGGTGCCGGGGCCGCAGAGCACGATATGGTCAGGCTCCAGTGTCTGGATCAGGATGCCCACAGCGTCTCCCAGAACCTCGCCCGCTTCGCGAAACAGGTTGAGCAGGGCGGGATCGCCCGAGCGAGCCTGCTCCACCACGGCGTTCATGGCCTCCTCACCAGGCAGCAGCAGGGTGGGGGCAGGGCGGTGGTCGATGAGCTGGGCATCCCGGTGCAGGGCGTAATCGGCGAGATACGCCTCGATGCAGCCTCGCCCGCCGCAGCGGCATTGCGGGCCGCTCCGGCGCAACCGAACATGGCCGAACTCGCTGCCGCCGAAGCGTGCGCCGCGATAGAGCTCCCCCTGGATGAGGAACCCCATTCCGACGCCGTCGCCCACCATCAGGCAGGCGGTTCTCCCGGAGCGGAGATCCGGGTTGCGCTGAGCAATGGCGAAGGCCATGGCGCTGGCATCATTCTCGATCAGCACGGGCTTGCCGAGCCGCTCGTTCAAGCCGGCCGCGAGGGGCAGGTCGCGGGTGCCGAGCACGGGACTCCAGGCAACGACGCCGTCGCGGGTGTCCACATAGCCCTGGCAGGCGAGGCCGATGGCCTTCACATCGGCTGCGCCGGTTTCCCTGGCGAAGGCGGTGATGGTGCCGGCCAGCACATCCATCAGCTCCTCGGCCCCGAGATTCCTCAGGGGGCGCTCGATATGACGGCTCGCTCGATTGCGGCCGGCGCTGTCCACCAGACGAAGCTCGATGCGGTTGAAGCCGGTCCAGACGCCGACCACGGATCCCAGGGACCCGGCGAAGAACAGGCGCACCTTGGGCCGCCCCCGGATCAGGCCCGCGCCCTGATCAGCCGCTTCTTCGGCCACGAGAATGCCCTCATCGAGGAGGCTGGCGGTCAGCTCGGAGACGCTCGCCGGGCTCATGCCGAGATGCTGTCCGATTTCCACCCGCGCCATGGGGCCTTCGCGGCGCAAGGCATCCAGAAGGCGACGTCGGGCAGTTTCGCGGGGAGAGAGGGGGAGCATGGACATGGCGGCTATTTATTCACGTAACGAATAAATCATCTCCGGGTCAAAAGGATATCCGACCAAGGATTGAGAGCTTTGCCGCTTGAAGGCTGGCCGGTGCGGGATAATTATTTCCCCGCTCGAAATATAAAGCATGGCAGCGTGAGCCACGTCTGTCGATCTGCTCGGGAAAGACAACCTGCCATGAGCACAGGGCCTAGAGGGAATGTGGCCCAGGAGGAAACCAATGGTATCGAAGAAGCACGCTCTCATCAGCCTTGCCGCCTTGGCCCTTTCGGCGGGCGCGGCTTTCGCCCAGGGCAAGGGCCCGGTCGTCGGCGTCAGCTGGTCGAATTTCCAGGAAGAACGCTGGAAGACCGACGAGGCCGCCATCAAGGCTGCCATCGAGAAGGCTGGCGGCACCTATGTCTCGGCGGATGCGCAATCCTCGCCCGCCAAGCAGCTCACCGATATCGAAAGCCTGATCGCGCGCGGCGCCAAAGCGCTGATCGTGCTCGCCCAGGATGCGGATGCGGTGCGCCCGGCGGTCGAGAAGGCTGTGGCCGAGGGCATTCCGGTCGTGGGCTACGACCGCCTCATCGAGATCCCGGAGGCCTTCTATCTCACCTTCGACAATGTCGAGGTGGGCCGCCTGCAGGCGCGCGAAGTGTTCAAGGTGAAGCCCGAGGGCAACTACGTGTTCATCAAGGGCTCGGGCTCCGATCCGAACGCCAACTTCCTGTTCCAGGGCGCGATGGAAGTGCTCAAGCCCGCCATCGACGCGGGCAAAGTCAAGAACGTGGGCGAGGCCTATACGGACGGCTGGCTCCCCGCCAATGCGCAGCGGAACATGGAGCAGTTCCTCACCAAGAACAACAACAAGGTCGATGCGGTGGTCGCCGCCAATGACGGCACCGCGGGCGGCGCCATCGCGGCGCTCGCCGCTCAGGGCCTCGCAGGCTCCGTGCCGGTGTCCGGCCAGGATGCCGACAAGGCTGCCCTCAACCGCGTCGCCCTCGGCACGCAGACCGTGACCGTGTTCAAGGATGCCCGTGAGCTCGGCCGGAGCGCGGCTGAAATCGCGATGCAGCTCGCCGAAGGCAAGAAGCTCACGGAGATCCAGGGTGCGCAGTCCTGGAATCTGGGTCCGAAGAAGCAGAACATGACGGCGCTCTTCCTCACGCCCGTCGCGATCACGAAGGACAATCTCGACGTGGTCATCAACGCGGGCTGGGCCTCGAAGGAGGTCGTCTGCCAGGGGGTGAAGCCAGGCACGGTGAAGGCCTGCGATTAGGCTTGCAGCACTCTCGTGTGTCGCCTCCGCGTCATCCCAGGCCGGAGACGGCAAAGCCGCTGGAGGGGAAGGGGATCCATGCGCGTGAGCGATGGATCCCCTTCCCCCGCTTCGCTCAGTCTTCGAACGACACTTCATCGATCATTTGCGTGACGCCATGAACGCACCTGTTGCAACGACCGCCCCGCCGAGCACGGCTTCCGGCTCGCTTCTGTCGAAGCTCGAAATCGACGTCCGCATGCTCGGCATGCTCGCGGCGCTTGCCGTGATCTGGATCGGGTTCGATCTCCTGTCGGGCGGTGTCTTTCTCACGCCGCGCAATCTCTGGAACCTGTCGGTCCAGACCGCTTCCGTCGCCATCATGGCGACCGGCATGGTGCTCGTGATCGTCACGCGCAACATCGACCTCTCGGTGGGTGCGATCCTCGGCGTCGTCGGCATGGTCGTCGGCGTCGCACAGGTGCAATGGCTGCCGTCTTACCTCGGTCTCGGGCATCCGCTCACTGCGCCTCTCGTGGTGCTGCTCGCGCTCGTCGTCGGCGGATCCATCGGTCTGTTCCAGGGCTGGCTCATAGCCTATCTCGGCATTCCGTCCTTCATCGTCACCCTCGGCGGCCTGCTCGTCTGGCGCGGTGCCGCCTGGTGGGTGACGGCGGGCCAGACCGTTGCGCCCATGGACGGCCGCTTCAAGGCCTTCGGCGGCGGCGTCGAGGGCGCGCTCGGAGCAACGGCCACCTGGATCATCGCGGCGATCGCCTGCGGACTCATCATCGTGGGGCTCGGCCTGTCCCGCCGCCGCCGCCTGAGCTTCGGCTTCCCGGTTCGTCCCGGGTGGGCCGATATGGCGATCGCCGCCGTCGCCTGCGGCGTTGTTCTGGCGGCGGCCGCCGTCGCCAACGCCTATCCCCTACCGGCGGGCACGGCCCGCAACTGGGCGGAGGCCAACGGCATCCCATGGCCGGAGGGGGGGCTGTTCATTCCGCACGGTGTGGCGCTGCCGGTGCTGATCGCTGTCATGGTCGGTCTCGTGATGACCTTCATCGCCACGCGACGCCGCTTCGGCCGCTATGTGTTCGCCATCGGCGGCAATCCGGAGGCGGCTGAGCTTTCGGGCATCAACACCCGCTGGACGCTGATGAAGGTGTTCGGCCTCATGGGCCTGCTCTGCGGTATCTCCGCCTGCATCTCCACGGCGCGCCTCAACGCGGCCACCAATGCCGCAGGCACCCTCGATGAGCTCTACGTGATCGCCTCCGCCGTGATCGGCGGAACCTCGCTCGCAGGCGGAATTGGCACAATCGCGGGCGCGATGCTGGGCGCTCTCGTCATGCAGTCGCTGCAATCGGGCATGGTGTTGCTGGGCGTCGATACGCCCCTGCAGAATATCGTCGTCGGCGCGGTGCTCGTGCTGGCGGTGTGGGTCGACAGCCTCTATCGCCGCCGCATCAAGTGAGAGAGGAGCGCATCATGCAAGCCAATGGAACGACGCCTCTCGTGGAGATGCGCAACATCTCCATCGCCTTCGGGGGCATCAAGGCGGTGGACGACGTGTCCATCGATCTGCGTCCCGGCGAGGTGGTGGGGCTGCTCGGCCACAACGGAGCGGGCAAATCGACGCTCATCAAGATTCTCTCCGGCGCCTACAAGCCGGATGCGGGCGAGATCTACGTGAACGGCGAGCACGCCGACATCTCCACGCCGCGCGACGCCAAGCGCTACGGCATCGAGACGATCTATCAGACACTGGCTCTGGCCGACAATATCGATGCAGCGGGCAACATCTTCCTCGGCCGAGAGGTGCTGACCCCCTATGGCACCCTCGACGACGCCGCGATGGAAGCCGAGACCCGCAAGGTCATGGCACGCCTCAACCCGCATTTCCGCCGGTTCAAGGAACCCGTGAAAGCGCTGTCCGGGGGGCAACGACAATCGGTAGCGATTGCCCGCGCGATCTATTTCAACGCGCGCGTGCTGATCATGGATGAGCCCACGGCGGCGCTCGGTCCCGCCGAGACGCAGCAGGTGGCCGATCTCGTGCTGCAGCTGAAGAAGGAGGGCATCGGCATCTTCCTTATCAGCCACGACATCCACGACGTGTTCGGCCTCGCCGACCGGGTGAGCGTGATGAAGAACGGCAGGCTCGTGGGCTCCGCCAAGGTGCAGGACGTCACGCAGGACGAGGTGCTCGGCATGATCATCCTGGGCAAGTGCCCGCCCGGCGCGATGCCGGGGCCGGGGGCGAGCTGAGAGCTCCCGACACTCACCCGCCATCGCCGTCGCCAGACGTGAAACGGGGTGCAGTCCCGGCCATCCCGATCCGGAAGAGCGCCGCGCTTCAGGTAGGCGAGATCACCGGCACAAGGCCGGTGATGCCGAAGGGTTGGTGTTCAGGCCCGCGATCCCACGGCCACGGATGAGGAGTCCATGCGTGCCTGCGCCTCTTCCTTCTGCCGCACCGTTTCCACCGTATCCCGCCGCACGACGAGGCAGAGGATCGCGAGGGGAATGCCGAGCGCGGCCGTGCCGGTGAAGAGCAGCGAATAGCCGTAAGAATCCACGATAGCGCCGGATGCGCCGCCGATGAGCTTTCCGGGCAGTGCATAGAGCGAGCTGAGGAGCGCGTATTGGGTGGCGGCGAAGCCCGGCGAGGTGAGGCCCGACATGTAGGCCACCAGAGCCGCGCCCGCGAATCCTTGCGCGAAATTGTCGATGCTGATGGTGAGCGTCAGGCCCGTGAGGGTGGCGTTGCCGGCGGCGAGCCAGGAGAACATCACGTTCGATCCGGCGGCAAGGCTCGCGCCGATCAGCAGGGTCCACCAGAGACCGAGGCGCGTCAGAGCAAGGCCGCCGCCGAAGGCTCCGACGATCCCGATCCACACGCCGTAGAGCTTCGAGATGCTGGCGATATCGGCCTTGCTGAAGCCCAGATCGATATAGAGCGGGTTGGCCATGATGCCCGCCATGAAATCCGGCAGGCGGTAGCAGGCCACGAGCGCCAGGATCGGGATCAGCATCATCCGCTTGCGCTGGAAGAGATCGGCGATGGGCTCGACGATGGCCTGTGAGAAGGGAGGATTCTTGCGGAGCCGAACCTCGTCGATGCGCGGCGCGAGCAGGGTGCCCACGAGACCGATGCCCATGAGGACGGCCATGGCCAGATAGGCGGCAGCCCAGTTCACGAGCTCGGCGATGTAGAGCGCGCCTGCGCCTGCGCAGAGCAGAGCTAGACGGTAGCCGAGCTGGAGGCTCGCTGCCATCATGCCCTGGCGCTCGGTGGGCGCCGCATCGATGCGCCAGCCGTCGATCACCACATCCTGCGTGGCGGAGAAGAAGGCGATCGACACCGCGGAGACGATGGTGAGGGGCAGGCTGACCGTCGGTCCGGTCACGGCCATGCTGATGAGAGCGGCCATCACCCCGAGCTGCGCCAGAGCCATCCACCCGCGGCGTCGGCCCAGCAAACGGGCGAGAACCGGGACGTCATAGCGGTCCACGATGGGCGCCCACAGGAACTTGAGGGAATAGGCCAGGCCTACCCAGCTCATCAGGCCGATGATGGTGAGTGAAATGCCCGCTTCCCGCAGCCAAGTTGAGAGCGTGCTGAAGACGAGCAGAAAGGGCAGGCCCGAGGAGAAGCCCAAGGGCAGCATGAGCGCAATGCGCCCGTCGGTTAGGATATCTTTGAGCGAGAGGCGGCGTTTGGCTTGGACCATGAACGGGCTCGATTGTGTTGCGGCGGAACAGCCTCCGGAGCGCGGCCAGCAAAGGCTGACGCTTGAGCCCTGCCGGAGGTGTTAACGCGCCTTGGCGACCTGGTTCGAGATGTCCTGACCGGAGTAGCGGACAGGGGGCACCAGAGATTGGATCGCCTCGGCCACCTGGTCGGCAAGGCAATCATATCCCTTGTCGCTCATGTGAAATCCGTCGCCCGAGAGCATGGAGCGGAGCTCCTCGGGCGATTGGCTGTTCCAATCCTGCATGAGGGCATACCGGGAAAAGACGGCGACCTTCTGTTCACGCGCCAGAGTGCTCACAACTCTGACGAATCGCTCATAGCGGCCCAGATCTTTGATGGTCGGAAAATACTGCTGATCGAGGAGAATCAGGCTGGCTCCGCTTGCCCTCACGGACGTGATGCCCCGTTCCAGGATGGCCCGGAAGTCCTCTTCACTCACGCCCTTGATGGCATCGTTGGTGCCCACCTGCCAGATCACGAGGTCAAAACTCTGCGTCTTGAGCGCGGCTTCGAGCCTCCCAAGGGTTTGGGCGCCGGTCTCGCCGCCCCTACCCGCATTGACGACGGTGACGCCGCTCTTCCAGTCCTGGCTCAACTCGTCTTCAAGCTGGGCGGGATAGGAATGCTTGGGGGAGGAGGCGCCGATGCCTTCCGTCGAGGACGAGCCAATGGCGAGAACGCGGACAGGCTCGCTGCGGGCGAGCTTGGCGCCGATCGTCGCTGCCGACTCGTACGCCGTGAATATCTGGCGCTTCACATCGCAATCGTCATTGCTCGAAGACGCCGCTGCCGGCGGGCTGAACCACCCGAGACTTAAGACGAGAGCCGCCCCGATGAAGCCGATAGTTCGAGCCCCTTTGCCTGCCCACGTTGCCGGGCAGCCAAGTTGTTTTTGTTCCATCCGAGATATCGCGCCAGTGCCAGAAGACCAATGATACCCAGAATCGTGAATACCATGCCGATGATCTGCGGACTAGCGGAGGATTTGACGGCGGCCAGCGTCATGACGACTTGCCCCAACGCGCTCAGCAGCGATCCTACGGCAAAGATCGTGAGGCTGTTCTGCCCGAGGCGGATTAGGTCCGGTCCAAGGGACGTCGTTTTCAGAGCGGCTCCGATCCGGAACTGGGTCAGCAGATAAGCCAAAGCCAGGAAGTGGACGATCCGGACCAGGCCGAGATCGTGCTTCACGAGATCGAGCTTGGCGAAGGCGATTTCCTGAAGCCATGGGAACAGGCCGAAGCCGGCGGTCAGCGCGACGAACGAAAGGGCGACGACCCCCAGAGCGGTCATGGCAAGGGCCCGGTTGTATGGAATGGGCTTTTCGAGCATCAGAATGCCGGTCACGATTCCGCACGTGAACAGGAATTGCCAGGCGAAGGGATTGAAGAACCAGGTTCCGGGTTCCGGCCAGCTGTGCAGGGTCGCGATGCCCATGCGCGCCAGGACATACACTGCGCCGGATACGAGAAGCGCAAGCCCTACATGCACGCGTGCCAGGATAAGAGCCACGGGAGCCCAGAACATGAGGGCGATGTAGAGCGGGAGGATGTTGAAGTAGCCAAGCTGATGGCCGAGCAGGATTATGCCGGTGACCCCCCGGGCCGTATCGCCGAAGACGGCGCTGCGCCCGTGCTCCTCGATGAGGCCGATTTCCTCGCTCAGCTCGTAGCCGATCGAGAAGAGAGCGATCGCGCCCGCTGTCAAAGCCAGGTGCACGCGATAGAGCTTGAAGGCACGCTGCAGGCACTGCTTCACGACGCTGAACAGATCGCCTTGAGGCAGGCGTGGGCCATAGACCAGCGCGACAGACAGGCCTGAAATGAAGATGAAGGCCTCCGTGGAGTCGGAGAAGCCGAAATTGCGTGGAGTGATGTGCTCGATGAGATTGCCCGGGATATGATTGACGAAGATGATCAGGAGGACGAGACCCCGCCAGAAATCAATCGTCGTATTCCGAATCGAGGCTGCCATCGACCTGCTCTTCCATTAATCAGCTAGTGTGAAACGCCAAGCTGGCAAAGGGGTTGCCCCGGCGCATCGCAAAGGTCGATGCAGTCGAACCCATCTATGAACGGTTCGAATCTATCACTGAGGCAATTGAGGAGCGAATTACAAAAAGTTCATGTTCGCGACAACTCGAGATGGCCCGTATCATCGGTTTTCTCGACAGAGGTGCAGAGCTTGGTCAAAAAGACCTCGAGGGCCTTGCCCGGGGGGCAGTCCTTCTCCGTGAGAACCCTGAGCCCCCACTGCTCCAGAACCGCCTGCTCCACCGGATTGGAGCGCAACATGAAAACGTAGGATTGCGGTCTGTCGCGCTCGTAACCCGATCCGTTCCAGGTTTTCCAGAGCCGGTGCATGAGAAATCGGATGTTGAGATCCGTCATGCTGTAGCCGATGAACAGGATCGTCTTGCCGAGGGAGTCCGAGCGGAACTTGATGTCGAGAGGGGATTCGAAAGACAGGCGGTCGAGATAATCGGTTTCGGCGATCACGATGGAATCGTCATCGTCGAAATCGCCATGGTATTTCACGATCTGGGGCACGCCCTCGCGGATGCGGGCGATGTCCTTGGCGTTGACGATCTTCACGTATTCCTTCCCCTGGAGGTCGAAGGCGGTCTCCAGGTTCCGGTCGAAATTGGTCGTGTAGATGATGGGAAAGTCGAGCTGGCAGATGAGTTCGTGAACCTTCGAGCCCTTGAGCTTATCCTCTGGGATCGTCCAGTTCCGGTCCATCCAGCTGCGTAGGGGTCCGATGCTGCCCTGCTTGATCCGGTAATACTCGGCGAGGGTCAGGTAGTTCAGATCGCCTTCCCTGAAACCGGACATATCGAGGTCGAGCTCTTTGGACACGTGCTCGATCAGCGTGTTCCAGGAGGGCAACCCCACGGTCATCGATACGCCGGCCCCGGCGAACAGGATGGCCTGCCGATTTCGGATGGCCCCGACGAGATCCTCCAGCACTTCGAAACGCTCCTCGTGACAGAACTCCTGTCCATAACGCCCGAAGCGGGCTCTCGGGCTCAAAGAAGATGGATAACGTGGGCGTTTCAGGTGTTGTCCTGGAGAATCAGGATTTCAGGCATAAGGAAGCCCGACGTGACAGCCTATCGGATCAAGCAGATCGAAACCGTCTACCAGGGATGGCGCAAGCTCCTGAATCTCACGGTTCAGATGCCGGACGGGCGGACGATGATCCGTGAGATTTTCAACAGCGGGGATGCCGCCGTCGTGCTGCCCTACGACCTGGAGAGGCGAAAGGTCATCCTCGTCCGGCAGTTTCGCGCGCCCGTCATGCATCTCGAAGGACACCCGGATTTTCTCGAGGCGGTGGCGGGGCTTCTCGACGAGGACGAGCCCGAGACGTGCGCCCGTCGCGAAAGTATGGAGGAGGCAGGTCTGCGTGTGGGGCGCCTGGAGCCTCTGGGGCGGTTCTGGTCAGCGCCCGGAGCCACGACGGAGCGGCTGCACCTCTTCCTCGCGCCCTATACGGAAGCGGATCGGGTCGCCGAAGGCGGCGGCCTGGCCGACGAGCACGAGGAGATCGAGGTGTTGGAGGTCGGTTTCGACGACCTCGCCCGCTTCCTCGCCGACAACATCATCGCCGACATGAAGACCATGGTGCTCGTGCAGGCGCTGCAATTGCGGCACCCGCAGGCCTTCAGGACGATCTAGAGCCGTTTCCGCCTAACTCGAATATTTCTTTATCTTTGGTTCGCCGCATGTTTTGGCGGCGAACCGGATCCACTTCGCCGAAGGATGCTTAACCGAGGTGCTTAGCGTGCCAGCGCAGGTGTTCCTCGATGAAGGTGGCGATGAAGAAATAGGAATGGTCGTAGCCGTCCTGCCGGCGCAGGGTGAGAGGCTGGCCGGCTTTTGCGCAGGCCTCTTCCAGAAGCTGCGGTTTCAGCTGGCTCTCCAGGAAGCTGTCGGCCATCCCCTGGTCGACGAGGATATCGGGCGCGCGGGCGCCGCTCTCAAGGAGCGCGCAGGCATCGTATTCGCGCCAGGCCGAGCGGTCGGAGCCGATATAGTTCGACAGCGCCTTCTCGCCCCACGGGCAGTTCATCGGCGAGGCGATCGGCGCGAAGGCCGAGACGGATTTGAAGCGCCCCGGATTGCGAAGCGCGATGGTGAGCGCGCCGTGCCCCCCCATGGAATGCCCGGTGATGCCCTGCCGCTCCATGTCGGCGGGCAGATGCTCTGCAATGAGCGAGGGCAGCTCGCGCTCGATATAGGAGCGCATGCGGTAGTTCTTCGCCCAGGGCGCCTCGGTCGCATCCACATAGAACCCTGCGCCGAGACCGAAATCGTAGGCCCCCTCCGGGTCGTCCGGCACGCCCTCGCCGCGCGGGCTCGTATCGGGCGCGACGAGGATGAGGCCGAGTTCCGAGGCGATCCGCTGCGCGCCCGCCTTGACGGTGAAGTTCTCTTCCGTGCAGGTCAGGCCGGAGAGGAACCACACCACCGGCACCTTGCGCTTCTCGGCCTGCGGCGGAACGAACGCCGCAAGGCGCATGGGCGTGCCGGTCTCCTGCGAGGGATGACGGTAGACGAACTGTGTGCCGGCAAAGCAGCGCGACTGCGAGACGATCTCGAAACTCACTGCATGGCTCCCAATCAGTAGACGATGACCGAGCGGATCGACTTGCCCTCGTGCATGAGGTCGAAGGCAGTGTTGATCTCGTCCAGCGGCATTGTGTGGGTGATCAGATCATCGATGTTGATCTTGCCCTCCATGTACCAGTCCACGATCTTCGGCACGTCCGTGCGCCCGCGCGCGCCGCCAAACGCCGTGCCCTTCCAGACGCGGCCGGTGACGAGCTGGAACGGCCGGGTGGCGATTTCCTTGCCCGCCTCGGCCACGCCGATGATGATGCTCTCGCCCCAGCCGCGGTGGCAGCATTCGAGCGCCTGGCGCATCACGTCCGTGTTGCCGGTCGCGTCGAAGGAGAAATCCGCGCCGCCGCCGGTGAGATCGACGATGGCCTGCACCACCTTGTCGGGGCCGACTTCCTTCGGGTTGATGAAGTCGGTCATGCCGAACTTCTTCGCCATCTCGACTTTGGCCGGATTGATGTCGACGCCGATGATCTTGTCGGCCCCCACCATGCGCGCGCCCTGGATCACGTTGAGGCCGATGCCCCCGAGGCCGAACACCACCACATTCGCGCCAGGCCACACTTTCGCGGTGTAGATCACCGCGCCGATGCCGGTGGTGACGCCGCAGCCGATATAGCAGATCTTGTCGAAGGGGGCGTCCTCGCGCACTTTCGCCAGCGCGATCTCGGGCAGCACCGTAAAGTTCGCGAAGGTCGAGCAGCCCATGTAATGGAAGACGGTCTCGCCATCGCAGCGGAACCGGCTCGTGCCGTCGGGCATGAGCCCCTGTCCCTGGGTGGCGCGGATGGCGGTGCACAGATTGGTGCGCCGCGACAGGCAGGATTTGCAGTTGCGGCATTCGGGCGTGTAGAGCGGGATCACGTGATCGCCGGGCTTGAGCGTGGTCACGCCGGGGCCGACCTCGCGCACGATGCCCGCACCCTCATGGCCGAGAATGGCCGGGAACTTGCCCTCGGAATCGAGGCCCGACAGCGTATAGGCGTCCGTGTGGCAGACGCCCGTCGCCATCACCTCCACCAGAACCTCGCCCGCCCGGGGGCCTTCGATGCGGATGGTCTCGATCGTGAGCGGCTTGCCAGCCTCCCACGCAACGGCGGCCCTGGTCTCCATGCTCGTTCTCCCATTGC
>DASRWK010000086.1:0-3228 GCA_035776715.1 Microvirga sp. | reverse complement strand
AAGACATGGGTCGGTGGTTCTGGAAGCTGGCGCAGGGTTTCGCGCACCATGGCGGTGTAGCCCTGCATGACCAGCCCGGGAATGCGCTCGTAGCCCGGCCAGGAGGTATCGGAGACGACGATCCAACCCCTCTCGGCCGCGACGCGCGCGGCCTCGGCGACCGAGTCGTCATAGGTACCCTCGACCCGGATCATCCGTGCGCCGAAGCGGGCGATGGCTGCCACGCGCTCATTGCTGACGCCGGAGTGCACGAAGATGGCGGCCCTCGCGCCGACGAGCTGCGCGCCCTGCGCCACCGAGCGTCCATGATTGCCATCGGTGGCGCAGGCGAAGGTCATCCCGGCCGCGACGGCACGAACCTCGGGCGTGTGCAGCTCAGCGACGTCGATTGGGCGCCCGAGGCGGCGGCTGGCTTCCTCCAGCACGAGTCGGATGACCGCGTAGGAACCGCCCAGAGCTTTGAAGCTGCCGAGGCCCAGCCGGGAGCCCTCATCCTTGATATGGATGGCACCCACGCCGAGTTCGGCGGCCAGGGCCGGAAGCTTATGCAAGGGCGTCGGCGCATGGTTGTCGCGGTAGACAAGATACCGCTCGACCTCCTCGGCCGCTTTCACGCTCAAGATCTCGGCATCGATGGAACCGAGGGGTTTACGGTAGTCGGGGTGCCGGTTGGGGAGAAACATCGCCGTCCTCTTTGGCTGGGATGGCGGGAAGATATTGCACATCGCACGAGAAAGGCGCTCTATCTGGGCCTTCTGTATGCAATAATTTTTCGCGCGAGCGGGTTTCTTGGCGTTTGAATCTTCGTCCCCCATCACCCTCGACAGCTTTGATCTTGCTATCCTGGGCATTCTTCAGCGGGACAGCGCGACACCGCAGCGGGTGATCGGCGAGTCCGTCAACCTGTCGGCTCCGACCGTGCAGCGCCGCATCCGGCGGATGGAAGAGGCAGGTGTCATCCAGGCCAATGTCGCCATCATCGATCCGGCCCGGGTCGGTCAGCCGATCACCATCCTCGTGGAGGTCGAGGTGATCAGCGAGACGGCGGAGCTGATCGATGCCGCCAAGCAGGAATTCGCGGCGGCCCCGGAGGTGCGGCAATGCTACTACGTCACCGGCGAGGCCGATTTCGTTCTGGTGGTCGTGGTGCCGACGATGGCGGCCTACGAGGCGCTCACGCGGCGCCTGTTCTTCGGGAACAACAACGTCAAGCGGTTCCGCACCCTCGTCGCCATGGATCGTGTCAAGGTCGGGTTAACGGTTCCCCTGCCGGAATGATGGAAGCTCGATCACGGATCTCCGCGCTGCGGGAAACGAGCATGGGGGCGGCTCCTCGGCGGATCACGCCTCGTCGTCAGGACCTCTTGTCCATCTCCTGCGCGATGAATCGCTCCGTGGAGTATGCGCCGGGCGAATTTCTTCTTATACTGCTCCCTCGTCAGCCCCTATAGTTTCTATATGAAGTCGAACGGAGATATGCCGAGTTCTCCTTTCTTTCACTTCGATGGATCCTTGGTCTCATCGGCGGAGGAGGCTTATTGGGTCTGGCGTGATATCGTGTCGGTGCTGTTCGACGTCTCATTGGCCGACGCAAGGGCCGTCGACAGTTTCCGGGCCAGGGTCGACACCTATCATCTCGGTCCGCTTCTCATCGGCAGCGTGGAATCGGTGGCTCAGCAGTTCCGCCGATCTCCTGCGACGATCGCTCGAAGCGGTGTCGATCATTACGTCGTCCAGCTTTATCCCCAGGGCGGATACGCAGGAGAGGCCGAGGGGCGCACCGTGCGTGTCGAGCCGGGAGACATCAGCATTCTCGACCTCTCGCGGACCTTGCGGACGCAGGCGGAGAACTTTCGCAACCTGACCCTCCTGTTGCCGCGGTCGCTTCTGGAGCCGCTGCTGAAGAATCCCGACGGACTGCATGGCCTGGTGCTGCCGGGCCGTTCAGCCCTCGGCTCTCTGCTCTCCCATTACCTGCGCGCACTCCACGAGACGGCAGGCTCCTTGAGCCCGGAGGACGGCGCTGGCCTGACGGCCGCGACCGCGAGCCTCATCGCAGGCTGTTTCGGCCCATCGGCGGATGCGCAGGAGCCCGTCATGGCGGCACGGCGCGGCGCGTTGCTTCTGTCCGTCAAGCGTTACATCGATGGCAACTTGGCGAACCCGGATCTTACCGTCGCTCACCTTGCCCGCGAATTCCACCTGTCGCGGGCCACGCTCGCGCGCATGTTCGAGCCGTTGGGGGGCTTGGCGGCTTATATCCGGGAGCGCCGCCTGCTCCGCTGCTTCGCCGAGATCACGGCGTCCGGCCATGCGCATCGCTCCATCGGAGATCTGGCGTATGTCTGGGGCTTCGGCAACGAGGCCGCCTTCAGCCGCGCGTTCCGGCGGATGTTCGGCATGTCGCCGCGAGAGGCGCGCGCGGAGGCGAGCCTGGCCCGGCGCACGGCACAGGAGCGCCTGTCAGGTTCCCTTGGGGAGGGTGGGCCCGTTCTGGTGCAATGGATCCGACACCTCAAGGGCTGAGCGACGGCCTGTTTCTTTTCCGCTCCTTGCGGTCGAGAGTGTTCTCCGCTCATCCGACTGCCGGATGACAGACGGCAAGATCCAGCCAGCTCCATTAGAGCATTCTTCGGCGAAGTGGATCCGGTTCGCCGTCAAAACTGCGGCGTGCCAAAGACGAGAGCAGATTCCCCGCCAACGGAAACAGCTCTAGCGTCGGACACTTCCGCCCGTGATGGCGGCAGCACTCGACGAAGAGCTCGAGTTCGTTGATGACGCTGATGTGGTGGCGCTGATCGAGCTGCCCGGATTGAGCACCGTCGAGCTTCCGACATTGCCGCTGTTAAAACCCCAAGCCGTGCCTATGCCGTTCTTCGTCATCGAATCGAAGGTCGCATCGCCCCAGATATCGAAGTCGTTGTGGCCGCTGTTGGTCTCGGTCTTCGTTCCCGACCGGCCGTCGCCGTTGCGCACCGTGTTGGTCGTGCTGCTTGAAGACGAACTGGATGTCGCGCGCATGCTCGCATGGGAATTCGAGATGGCGTAGGACTGGGTGTTCGGATTGATTGCCTGCTGAGCCGCGCGGACACCCTGGTCCCACACCTGCCCTGCCACGAGATTTTGGGAGTTTGTCAGCGGCAGATTGCCAAGCATGACTCCCAAGGTTCCCTGTCGGTTGGCGCCATTGACGGCCTGGGCCTGGGCGATCCCGCTTAAGGCGACCAG
>DASRWK010000085.1:0-2237 GCA_035776715.1 Microvirga sp. | reverse complement strand
GTTCGGCATCGAGGAAGAATACTTCGTGAACGATGCCGCCAAGCGGGATGTGGCCAAGGGACGAATCAAGGAGTTCTTCGCGTCCTGCCGGGAGCAGCTCTCGGACGACATTCAGCCCGAGATGCTCGAGCCTCAGATCGAAATCGCCACCAAGCCCATGGTGGATTTCGCCGAGGCCCGCGCTCAACTGTCCGGCCTGCGTTCCTCGGTGGGCGCGATCGCCCGCGAGTACAACCTGTCCATCATGGCCTCGGGGACGCATCCGCTCGCCGTCTGGTCGCGCGTGCGTCCGAATGCGCAGCCGCGCTACGGCAAGGTGATGCACGATCTGCAGATGCTCGGCAGCCGCACCGTCCTGTGCGGCATGCACGTGCATGTGGAAGTGCCGGACCTCGCTGCGCGCGTGGACATCATGAACCGCATCCAGCCCTATCTGCCGCTGCTCCTGGCGCTCTCGACCTCCTCGCCGTTCTGGCAGGCGCAGCGCACGGGCCTCCTCGGCTATCGCCTTGCGGCCTATCGCGAGCTGCCGCGCACCGGATTGCCGGATCTGTTCGAAGGCGCCGAGGATTATCAGCGCTACATCGACACCCTGGTCGCCGCCCGCGCCATCGAGAATTCGAGCTATGTGTGGTGGGTGATCCGGCCTTCGCTGAAGCACCCGACCCTCGAGCTGCGCGTGGCCGACAGCTGCACGCGGGTGGACGACGCCATCGCGATCGCCGCTCTCTATCGCTGCCTCGTGCGCCGCTTGAGCCTGGACCCCACAATCAATGCTGGACAGACCGGCGCATCGCGCGCCATCAATGACGAGAACAGCTGGCGCGCGATGCGCTATGGCATCCATGGAAGCTTCGTCGACGAGAAGACCCGCAGCGCCAAGCCGGTGCGCGAACTTCTCGACGAGGTGCTGGAGATGGTCCGCGACGACGCGAGGGAGCTCGGCTGCGAGCGCGAGGTGGATCTCGCGCGCTGGATCGTGGCCCGCGGCACCAGTGCCGACCAGCAGCTCACTCTCTACACCGAAGCTCTCGGTCGTGGCCTGTCGAGCCGGGACGCCCTGGCCAGCGTGGTCGATTGGCTGAGCGCGGAAACCGTTGGGGATCTGGTCGTCCGCCATTGAGGGCAGAACCGGCCCCACATTTTGTAGGGCCATCCCTCATTGCAGCTTGGCCTTAACCCGCCTATCTAGTCACGATCCCTGAGTCGGCGCGCCTTGAACGCGCTTTTTGGATGAGGTGATGTATGGCGCGGGACGTATCCGATACGACCCCCATTGGCGCGCGGGCCGAGCTCGTGGAGTGGATCGCGCAAGGCGAGAAGCCACGCGAGATGTGGCGGTTGGGCACCGAGCACGAAAAGATCCCCTTCTACAGGATTGATGCATCACCCGTTCCCTACGAGGGTGAGAAAGGTATTCGTGCGCTTCTCGAAGGCATGCAGGACCGCACCGGCTGGTCTCCCATCCTGGAGGATGACTGTCCCATCGGATTGTTCGACGAAGCGGGCGGCGGTGCGATCTCGCTGGAGCCGGGCGGGCAGTTCGAGCTCTCCGGCGCTCCGCTGAGAACGCTGCATGAGACGGCCCAGGAAACGGCGCAGCACCTCGGCGATGCAAAAGCGGTCGGAGAGAAGCTCGGGATCGGATTCCTCACCCTCGGCATGAGCCCGTTGTGGACGCGGGCCGAAACGCCCGTCATGCCCAAGAAGCGCTATCGCATCATGACGAGCTACATGCCGAAAGTCGGCAGCCTGGGCCTCGACATGATGTATCGCACGTCCACCGTGCAGGTGAATATGGACTACGCGTCCGAAGCCGACATGGTGAAGAAGCTGCGCGTATCGCTCGCGCTGCAGCCCATCGCGACGGCGATCTTCGCCAACTCACCCTTCACCGAAGGCAAGCTCAACGGCTATCTCTCCATGCGCTCGCATATCTGGCTCGATACGGACAAGGACCGCACGGGCATGATGGCCTTCGCCTTCGAGGAAGGGTTCGGCTATGAGCGTTACGTGGATTGGGCGCTCGACGTGCCGATGTATTTCGTCAAGCGCGATGCGACCTATCATGACGTGGCCGGCGCTTCGTTCCGCGATCTTCTCGCGGGCAGGCTCGCGCAATTGCCGGGCGAGCGCGCGACACGGTCCGATTGGGCGAACCACGTCTCCACACTGTTCCCGGAAGTGCGCCTGAAGCGCTATCTCGAGATGCGTGGGGCGGATGTGGGCGGCCCCGA
>DASRWK010000084.1:0-3024 GCA_035776715.1 Microvirga sp. | reverse complement strand
CGCCTGATCTACGACCGCAGCACGGGCAAGCTGTACTACGACGCCGACGGCTCGGGCAGCCGCCACAAGCCCGAGCTGATCGCCCTGTTCGCCAACAAGGCCGCCCTCACCGCAGGCGAGTTCTACATCATCTGACGGCGGTGCCATCATGTGAACAACCTGATCCGGGATGACGCGGGCTTCGGCACCTGTGCCATCTCGTCTGCAGCGGAACCGAACGGTCCGGACCCGTGAACACCCGGTCGTCGTCCATGGAAGGTGGAATCCGCAATGCCCTTCCGGTACGGAACATGCTTCGTATCGTCCCAATCGTCTTTTCGACCTTGACGGAACAGAGTTGCATGGCTTCCAGTCAGGGATGTTTTACATTGGCCGTGAGGAGTCGCCGATGCGCCGTTTCTTTTTCGCTGCCCTTCTCGTGAGCCTGCCGGCCTTGGGTCTGCCGGGCTGGGCCTTTGCTCAAGAAGGGCCGCACGACGCCAAGGGTCTCCAACTGACGGTGCGTCCCTCCGGCTACGAGGCCGAGCAGAACGAAGCCAAACAACGGCAGGAAAGGCTGCTCAGGCGGCTGGAGCAGAGCAATCACATGATCCGCTCCATCTGCATCAATTGCGGGGACTCGTGGAAGCACCAGATCTATGAGCCCTTCGAACCCTATGCGTCTCTGAAACCCTCCGCCCGCCCCTCGGACGAGCCTGTGAACTGACAGCCTCACCCGAGGCGGCCGTCACAGGATTTCAGGGCATTTCTGCGATCTTGGCCGCTATTGAGGCGCATGCGGACGCCCTGTATACTCGAAAGACGCAAGGGGGGCCTCGCGTTATCATCTCGGAGAGGGGTGTCACCGAATGGTGGCGTGAGAGCTGTATGGCGTGGGTTTATCTGACACTGGCGGGCCTTTTCGAGATCGGGTGGGCCATTGGGCTGAAATACACCGAGGGCTTCACCCGGCTGGCACCGTCGATCCTGACCGCCATCAGCATGGTGGTGAGCGTCCTGCTCCTGGGAATGGCTCTCAAGACGCTCCCCGTCGGAACCGGGTATGCCGTCTGGACGGGGATCGGAACCGTCGGTACCGCCCTCCTCGGTATCGCTCTCTTCGGTGAACCTGCCACGGCACTGCGCCTCGTCTGCATCGGGCTGATCGTACTGGGCATCCTCGGTCTCAAGTTCGCCGTCCCATGAGGAGACCGGGGCCGATGCTTTCCCCTCCTCGCCAGGCCTATTCCTCATCCCGAGGGCTCAAGATTTTCGTGGTGGTGATCTGCTTCGCCATCATCGGACTCGAAGGCTGGAGAGACTGGACCGAGCGCCAGCAGGAGCTCGTCCGGATCGAGGGAGAGATGACCAATCTCGCCAAGTCCCTGGCCCAGCACGCGGAGGATGCCTTCAATCTGGCCGACGTCATCCTGGTCGATATCGTCGACCGGCTCGAGTATCAGGGGACGGCGCCGGACGACATGGCGGCCATGCAGGAGTTCTTCTCCGCGCGCATTCAGACCCTGCAGGCCCTGAAGGCTCTCACGGTCTATGGCGAGGACGGTTTCGTCCTGGGCAGCTCGCTCCTCGGACACAGCCGCGTCAACGTCAAGGATTTCGCGTTCTTCCGGCATCATGCCGCCTCGCCGGACAGGAAGTGGTTCTTTGGCCCGATCGTTCGGGACCCGCTCGGGTCCGATTGGGTGCTGACCATGTCCCGCCGCCTCAACAAGACCGACGGCAGCTTCGGCGGCGTCGTCCAGGTCAGCATCCCGCCCCGCTACTTCGCGAATTTCTTCGGCCGCATCGATCTCGGCTCCCATGGAGCCGTCGTGATGTTCAGCACGGCCGACGGGACCATTCTTTCGCGTTATCCCTATTTCGAGCGGGCCGTCGGCATCAGGACGGCGACGGCCGAATGGCTGGCGGGGCCCCCCTCCGGCTCCCGGTCTTACACCTCTCCGATCGATGGGGTGTCGCGTCTCGCCGGATATCAGCGAAATCACGTCTACCCAATTGTGGTTGTGTCGGCCGTCAGCCAGCAGGAAGCCCTGAGGAACTGGACGATCGAGTTCCGGATCCGCCTGTTCGGAGTGGCCGTTCTCGTGGCCATCATCGGCTTGCTGGGCTGGAGGCTCGCCCGGGAGTTGCTGCGCCGCGAGCAGGCGGAAGCCGAACTCGCCGTGCTGGCCGCGACGGACGGCCTGACGGGCCTCGCGAACCGGCGTACCTTGGACCGGCGGCTGGAAATCGAGTGGCTGCGCGCCGCCCGGGAAGGAGCCCCGCTCTCCCTGCTCCTGATCGATGTGGATCAGTTCAAGTCCTACAATGATCTTTATGGCCACCAGCAGGGCGACGAATGCCTGCGCAGGGTCGCGAAGGTCATCGCGGATGGCGCGGGGCGCCCCGGCGATTTCGTCGCCCGCTACGGAGGCGAGGAGATCGTCGTCTTGCTGTCGGATACGGACGAGGAGGGCGCCGCACGGGTCGCGGAGGAAATTCGTGCGGGCGTCCAGGCGCTGGCCCTGCGCCACGAAGCCAATCCTCCGTCCTACATCCTGACGATCAGCATCGGCAGCGTCACGCAACGGCCCGCTGCCGAGCGCTCCCACATGGGGCCGAGCAAGCTCATCGATATGGCCGACAGGGCGCTCTACAGGGCCAAGCAGGATGGCCGCAATCGGGTCGCGATCGCGAGTGCGGCGTAATCAGAAGACGCGCTCATGAAAGGCAGGGAGCACCGATCCGCCCCACGCCCCATGATACTGCTCGAGAAGCCGCTCGGCCGGCGTGCGGCCCGAGGCGACGATCTCCTCGGCATAGGTCAGGTGTTTCGTCTCGTCCTGTCCTGATCCGTCGAGACAGGCGCGGCGCCTGAGACCCTCCCGCGAGAGCGCCAGCGCATCGCGCGCGATATCCTGCACATTGCGCCCCGCTACCGTGGCCCTCAAGGCGAGCTTCGGCACATCGGCGCGCAGCCGCTCGCGCTGCTCCGCGCTCCAGCTCTTCACGAGATCCCACGCGCCGTCGAGCGCGGCATCGTCG
>DASRWK010000083.1:0-3984 GCA_035776715.1 Microvirga sp. | reverse complement strand
GACGGCGGTCCCTATTCCCTGCGCATCTCCCTGGTGGAGAAGAAGCTCTGCTTCGAAGTGTCCGCGCAGGACGGCGCTCCTCTGGTCTCGCATCATTTGTCGCTGACGCCGTTCCGTAAGGTCATCCGCGATTACGAGATGATCTGCGACAGCTATTATCAGGCCATCCGCTCCGCATCGCCCGCGCAGATCGAGGCCATCGACATGGGGCGCAGGGGCATGCACAACGAGGCCGCGGAACTCTTGCGGCAGCGCCTCGATGGAAAACTCGTCGTCGATTTCGACACGGCGCGCCGCCTGTTCACGTTGATCTTCGCGCTTCACTGGAAAGGCTGACGCGTGGAGGAAACGCCCTCGAAGCGGATCCATTCTGTCCTGTTCGTCTGCGCGATGAACTCCGTCCGCTCTCCCATGGCCGAGGCGATCGCGCGCCATTATTTCGGCAGGTCCATCTATGTGCAGTCCGCCGGTGTGCGCAAAGGCGAGACGGATGGGTTCATGGTGTCCACGCTGTCCGAGATCGGCATCGACGCGTCCAAGCACAAGCCTCGGACCCTGAAGGAGCTGGAGGAGTGGGAAGGGCTCAATTTCGACCTTATCATCTCGCTCTCGCCCGAGGCGCATCACGCCGCGCTCGAATTGACGCGCACCATCGCGGCGGAGGTGGAGTACTGGCCGACGCCCGATCCCACGATTACGCAGGGCTCGCGCGAGCATCTGCTCGATGCCTATCGCAACATTCGCGACGGCTTGATGTACCGCGTCCGCATGCGGCTCAGGGGCTCACAGAAGAGCCCTGATGACGGAGAGGGTGCCTAGGCCCGCCGCAAGGCTGAGGACGTCGATGCGGGTTGTCGCCATGACCGCGACGGCAGTTCCAAGAGCGACGAGCGCAGGCCAGCCTGCGTCCAGCGCGATCGGCAGGATCGTCGCCAGGATGATGGAGCCCGGAAGCGCGCGGAGCCCGCGCTCGATGCGTGGCGTGATCCGCACATGGCTCATGAGCACGACGCCGGCGATGCGGCACAGGAAGGTGACGAGCATCATACCGGCGATGGCGAGAGCCGCGCCCCAGGGACTTGCGATGACCGTACTGAAGTCGCTCATTCGATCAGCATCCCTGCGATGACGCCCGCGAGCGCGCCGGCGACGATATAGCCATAGCCAGGCACGAGGGCATGCGTGACGAAGGATACGACGCCCGCCACCAGCCAGGGGGCGGCCGGGCGAGCGCCCTTCCAGAGCGGCACCAGCATGATGCTGAAGAAGATCGGCATCACCATATCCAGACCGAAGGCCCTTGGTTGCGGGACGAGGGCGCCGACGAAGTAGCCGGTGATCGTCGCGATCTGCCACACCACCCAGAGAATAAGGCCCGTCCCCAGAAGAACGCCAACATCGCGCCCGCCTTCATTGTGGTAGCGCGTCCCGATGATCCAGCCTGCCTCCGTGAGGAGGAAGAGGTTGAGCGCGCTGCGGGCGACGGGTTCATGGCGCAGCCAGGGCTGGAGTGTCGCACCCAGGAGGATCATGCGCGAGTTCACGACGGCGGTAACCGTCATGAGGGTGAGGATGGTCGAAGGCGTCCAAACCTGCTGCCAGATCTCGAGGGCGACCATCTGGGAGGCGCCGGCATAAACGAAGACGCTCAGCCCCATGGCCTCGCCAAGGGACAAGCCCTTCTGGGCCGCCGCCGTGCCGAAGGCGGCGGAGAACATGATGAAGCCGGGAAAAGCAGGCAGCGCGGCGCGCGCGCCGGAGCGAAGACCTGCCAGAGAAAAGAGGGGGCGGGGAGAGGAGGACATGGATATTAAACTCTCTGCCCTCCTGCATCCCCGCCGTCAATCGGAACGAACGAATGTCGCGTACGGAGTTCCTTAGCCGATCGCGCCGTTCACGTAGGGATAGACCTCGTGGAAGCCTTCGTAGATCATCTTGAGCGACACATAGAGGATGATCGCCAGACCCACATAGGCGATCCAGCGATAACGCTGGAGCAGGCGGGCGATGTAGGAGGCTGCAATTCCCATGAGGGCGATGGAGAGGAGCAGGCCGAAGGCCAGGATGTAGGGATGCTCACGCGCCGCGCCGGCCACAGCGAGCACGTTGTCGAGGGACATCGAAACGTCGGCGATCACGATCTGCCAAGCCGCCTGGGCGAAGGTCTTGCGGGGCGCTCCGCCGGCGATGGTGCCGTCCTTGTTGATATCGACACCTTCGAGCGCCTCCTCCGCGGCCTCCTCTTCCTCGTGGGAGGTGCGCAGTTCGCGCCACATCTTCCAGCAGACCCACAGCAGGAGAATGCCGCCGGCCAGGAGCAGGCCCACGATCTGGAGAAGTTGCGTCGTGATCAGAGCGAAGACGACGCGAAGGACGGTGGCCGCGATAACGCCGAGAAGGATTGCCTTGTTGCGCTGCTCCTTGGGCAGCCCGGCCGCGGCAAGGCCGATGACGATGGCATTGTCGCCGGCAAGCGCCAGGTCGATGCCGATCACCATCAGAAACGCGATGACTTCGGGGGGGAAAAACTGAGAGAGTTCAAACATGCGTTGCCTCGTTGTCGGTTGAAGAGCAGCGCATGTGATACGCTCGAGGAGACGGTTGTCCTGCACCGGCGTGGCCGGATGGACCGGCCCCTATCTCAGATGCGGGCGCTTCCGTCTTCTTGAACGAATCCAGGCCACCCTGGTTCATCCAGTCCGACATCGCCGCCCAAAGTATGAGCGACCAGAGGGGCCCGGCCTGGCTATAAGGGCGACCATCTAGACAACATGGCGCGCTTGATCAAGCCGTGCCGCCATGCTTCCCATGGTGCACCTGTGTCATATAAGGAACTTTATCCGGCTTCGTTCCGCGGGGCCGATACGGAACAATCCAGGGTATCTGTTGAGAAGCCCCGGGTTCCTCGAAGAGCAAAGCTTGATCCGGCGCCGCGCCTTGGGCACAAATCAAGCGGCATAAAGAGGGCGCGCTAAGCGTCCGTCGGGAGGTCATTCATGTCTACTCCTCGCGAGGGCTCCGGCTCTTCCGAGCGTCGTGGCCCGGTTCGCGCACCGCAGGGGGCTGCCGGCGGCATTCTGTTGATTGCACTTGCGGCTTTGGCGCTTTGGCTCACGAGAGATCTCGATCAGGGCACTCTGAACGCCATGGGGCCCGCCATGCTGCCGCGCTGGCTCGCGATCGGCGTCGGCCTGTCGGGCTTGGCCCTGATCGCCTTCGCCTTCATTCGCGATGGAGAGCCGCTGGAGCGCTGGAGCCTGCGCGGGCCCTTCTTCATCATTGTGGCGATCCTGGCCTTCGCCGTGACGATCCGGCCCTTCTCGTTCGGACCGCTCGTCATTCCGGGCCTCGGACTCGTGGCGGCCGGACCGCTGGCGATCATCGTCGGGGGCTACGCGACACCCGAGGCGCGCTTCAGGGATCTTCTCATCCTGTCGCTCAGCCTGACGCCCTTCTGCATGCTGCTCTTCGGCGACCTGCTGAACTTGCCGATCCCCGTGTTCCCGCAGGAGCTGGCGGGGCTCTTTCCGGCCGGCTGGTCGCAGAGGGCGATCCTGAGGGTGACGGCACTGGTCATGGCCGCGGCCGCCGTCGCGGTCTTCTTCGCGACCCGCGGGCCTCGCAATAGGACGATCGACGTTGCCGACCATAGCGGGAGGATCTGATGGGAGATCTTCTGTCCAACCTGAGCCTCGGCTTCGGCGTCGCTCTCAGTCTCCAGAACCTGTTCCTGGCTTTCCTCGGCTGCCTCGTCGGCACGCTGATCGGTGTCCTGCCCGGTGTCGGTCCGATTGCGACCATCGCGATGCTGCTGCCCATCACCTTCGGTTTCGATCCGACCGGTGCGCTCATCATGCTCGCCGGCATTTATTACGGCGCGCAGTACGGCGGTTCGACAACTTCGATTCTCGTGAATCTGCCGGGCGAGACAGCCTCGGTGGTCACCTGCCTCGACGGCTACCAGATGGCTCGGCAGGGCCGCGC
>DASRWK010000082.1:0-1778 GCA_035776715.1 Microvirga sp. | reverse complement strand
GGCGAGGCGCTCGAGGCCGTAGGTCAGCTCGCCCGCGACCGGCGAGCACTCGAAGCCCGCCACCTGCTGGAAGTAGGTGAATTGCGATACTTCCATGCCGTCGCACCAGCATTCCCAGCCCAGTCCCCAGGCGCCGAGCGTCGGGCTTTCCCAATCGTCCTCGACGAAACGGACGTCGTGGATTGCCGTGTCGATGCCGATCGCCTCCAGGGAGCCGAGATAGAGCTCCTGCAGGTTCGGCGGGTTCGGCTTCAGGATCACCTGGAACTGGTAATAGTGCTGAAGGCGGTTCGGGTTCTCGCCGTAGCGCCCGTCCTTCGGACGGCGGGAGGGTTGCACATAGGCCGCGCGCCAGGGCTTGGGGCCCAGAGCCCGCAAGGTAGTGGCCGGGTGGAAGGTGCCTGCGCCGACTTCCATATCGTAGGGCTGGAGAATGACGCAGCCCTGCTCGGCCCAATAGCGCTGGAGCGTGAGGATCAGGCCCTGGAAAGAGCGCGCAGGATTCATGTGCGCGGGTTCGCTCGTCATCAATAGCGTCCGGTCTCGAGAAAATGTCAGGCGAACCCTTGGGATGGTGGGGGCTTTAAGTCAAGCGCAGGGTGCATTCGCCGTCTTGGCCACACGTGTTGCGGCCATCCACGTCTTCGGGAGCCGCTGCGGATGAAAGGCATGGAGATCCCCGGGCAGGCCCGGGGCTGACATGCGACGCCGGAAGGGCGAAGCGCCTACAACCCCAGCCGCGCCCAGGCGGCCCGCTCCTCCAGCGCCCCCACGACCTCCGCCGGGTCGATGAGGCCGCTCCCCGTCACCGACCGGCGGCCGACGAGGCGGGCCAGGAGCGGCGGGCGGGCGGGCTCGATCATGCGGAACTGCACGTCCTCACCGAAGCGCTCGCGCAGGATGGAACGGATGTCGCCCAGACCGTCGACGAGGCCGAGATCCACCGCCTCCGCGCCGACCCAGAAGGCGCCGGAAAAGAGGTCCTCGTAGGTTTCGTTGAGCTTCTCGCCCCGGCGGGTGCGCACGAGGTCCATGAAGACCTCGTGAATCTTGCTCTGGAGCCCCTTGAGCCTCGCCACATCCTCCGGGTTCTCCGGCCTGAAGGGGTCGAGCATCGCCTTGCTCTCGCCGGCCGTATGCACGCGCCGCTCCACGCCGATCCGGGCAATCAGCTCCTGGAAGCCGAAGCCAGCCGATACCACGCCGATGGAGCCCACGATGGAAGCCGGGTCCGCATAGATCTCGTCCGCCGCGCAGGCGATCATGTAGCCCCCGGAAGCCGCCGCATCCTCCACGAAAGCGAAGACCGGGATCTTCTTCTCCTCCGCCAAGCTGCGGATGCGCCTGAAGATCAGGTGCGACTGGGCGGCCGATCCCCCCGGCGAGTTGACGACGATCGCCACGGCTTTGGCGCCCGGCATCGAGAACGCCCGTTCCAGCATTTGCGCCACGTTGGACATGGCCAGACCTGAGCGGAACGGCGTGACGGCCCCGATGGCGCCCGACAGGCGCACGACCGACACGATGGGATGACGATAGCTGCGGTACCGGCTTGGAAGAAGGACCTGGAGGCGGGCCGGAAGCAGGGAGGAGAGAGATATCTGAGCCATAGCTCTGATGTAGTGCAAGAAGCAGAGCTTCCCAAGATGAACATCCAGTTAGGGAAACTTTCGGCATTCGTTCAGTTAAGACGGCCTAAAGTCCGAGCATGAACGATATCCATCCACCGGCCGTCTCGGGCATGGGCACGAGCGGCGAAGGAGAGAGTAGCATGCGAA
>DASRWK010000081.1:0-2048 GCA_035776715.1 Microvirga sp. | reverse complement strand
CCAACTGTCAGGCTGCACCAATCGGGAGCACCGTCACGGGGCCGGTGATGACGTGGGGAGTGTCATCCGAGGCTGCGGCAGGTCCGGAACGACGCCGTCGGAGGCTCTACCCGATCATCGAAGGGAGCCGGTCGGCCCTGAGCATCCGCCGGGCCTCCTCCGAATCCCGGTCCATCTGCGCGATCAGCGCCTCGATCCCGTCGAAGCGCTCCTCGCCCCGGATCCAGCCGACGAACTCCACGTCGAGGGCCTGGCCGTAGAGATCGCCGCTGAAATCGAAAAGATGCGTTTCGAGCAGCGGCGCGCCGTTGTCGAAGGTCGGGCGACGGCCGAAGCTCGCGACGCCATCGACCGGCCGCCCGTTCACCGAAGCGCGAACGGCATAGATTCCGTGCCGCAGCCGGCAATCGTCCGGAAGGCGCATGTTGGCCGTCGGGTAGCCGAGCTCCCTGCCCCGTTTGTCTCCGTGCCGGACCTGCGCACGGACGAACCAGCGATAGCCTAAGAGCTTGTTGGCGGTCGCGATGTCGCCCGCCTCCAGGGCCGCGCGGATGGCGCTGGAGGAAACGGGCTCCGTGCCCTCCACGATGGCGGGAGCGATGAGGCAGTCGAGCCCGAGCCTGCGGCACAGATCGCTCATTCTTTCCGGATTCCCCTCGCGTCCGCGCCCGAAGTGGAAATCGTGGCCGATGACGACGCCCGAAAGCTCAAGGTCCCGCTTCAGAAGGCTCACGAACTCCTCGGCGCCGAGAGACGCGAGCCCTCCATCGAACCGGAGAACGAAAGCGCCGGCGAGCCCCAGGCGTGCGAAGATCCCGAGCTTCACCGGTTCAGGCGTCAGACGGAACAGCGGCTTGTCGGGCTGGAAGAAGCTGCGCGGGTGCGGCTCGAAGGTGAGAGCGGCGGCGGGCCTGCCGGAGCCCAGGGCCATGTCGAGCAGATGCCGGTGGCCGCGATGCACGCCGTCGAAATTGCCGATCGCCGCCATGGCCCCCTTCAGGCTCTCGGGCACGGGTTCGCCATCGCGGCAGACCACGAAGGAGGACGGCACCGGAGCGAGGGATTCGTTGGAGGGCATGAAGCGGGTCTCTACCTCAACCGGCGGCAGGGTCAAGGGAGGCGCTCAGGCCTCCCAGGCGAGCATGTCCATGATGGCCGTGGGAGAAACGGGCTGGCGATCCACCCAGTCCTGCACGTGATCGGAGACGAGATCGCCCTCGTGAAGCCCGAGTTCCTTCGCGTGGATGCCCCGCGCGATGAGCAGGGAGTCGATGCCGAAGCCGGCCGCGCCCGCGACATCGGTGCGGATCGCATCGCCCACGGCGAGCACCCGCTCCTTGGGAATCGAACGCCCGCCGGGTTCGGATGCGACGGCGAGCGCCCTCTCGTAGACCGGAGCATGCGGCTTGCCCGCGTAGAACACCTGGCCGCCCATCTCCTCGTAGGCGAGCGCGATCGCGCCTGCGCAGGGCAGAATCGTGTGGCCCCGTTCCACGATGAGATCAGGATTGGCGCAGACCATGAGCAGGTTGCGGCGGAGCATGGCCTCGAGACGGGAGCGATAGTCCTCCACCGTCTCTGTCTCGTCGTCATCGAAGCCTGAGCAGACCACGTAATCCGCCTCCTCGATTGAGCCGAAGCGCACATCGAGGCCGTCGTACATCCCCATGTCCCGTGGCGGACCGATGTGACTCACGATCTTGTCGACCCGCTCTTCGATGGCAAATCGCGTCAAGTCGCCCGAAGTGACGATGGCATCGTAGGCCGTGCGAGGAACCTTGAAGCCGTCGAGCTGCGCACCGACCGCCGCGCCGGGGCGCGGGGCGTTCGAGACGAGAACGACGCGGCCGCCTTTCGAGCGGAACCGCGTGAGTGCGTCGCCTGCCGCCTCGTAAGCCTTGACGCCGTTGTGCAGCACGCCCCAGACATCGCACAGGATGAGGTCGTAACGGTCGGCAAGGGACTGCAGGCCCTCGACGAGAACGGGCTGTGAAGAGGCGGTCATGGGGTCTCGCTAGCGCATTGTGCGGAAAAGTGGTGCCGGTTTT
>DASRWK010000080.1:0-4608 GCA_035776715.1 Microvirga sp. | reverse complement strand
CTGAGTGAGAGGGTCGAGCCAGGCTTCCGAGAACACGCCGAGAAGCTGATTCCTGGCGCCCGCCGGATTGGCGAGAGGTCCGAGGAGATTGAAGATCGTGCGCGTGCCGAGTTCCACGCGGACGGGAGCCACATGGCGCATCGCGGCATGGTGCGTCTGGGCGAACATGAAGCACAGGCCCGCCTCGTTCACGCAGCGCTCCAGGCCCTCCGGATCGAGGCCGAGCTTCACGCCGAGCGAGGACAGCACGTCGGCCGTGCCGGATTTCGAAGAGGCCGCGCGGTTCCCATGCTTGGCGACCGGAACGCCGCAGGCTGCGACGATGATCGAGGCGAGCGTCGAGATGTTGTAGCTGCCGGAATGATCGCCGCCGGTCCCGACGATGTCGATGGCATTCTCCGGGGCCTTCACCGGCAGCATGCGACCGCGCATGGCAGTGACCGCGCCGACGATCTCGTCGAGGGACTCGCCGCGAACCCGAAGCGCCATCAGGAACGCACCTGCCTGCGCCGGAGTCACCTCGCCGGACAGAAGGTCATCAAACGCCCATCGCGCCTCGTCCCGGGTCAGAGCTGCGCCGGTTGCGACTTTCGCGAGATAGGATTTGAAGGATTCCATTGGTTTAATGCCTTGTTCAGCGGCGGGTTTAAGCAGGGCTTGCGCCGTTCGGGAGACGCTTCTCGTTCCAGGCGGCCGCCAGATCGAAGAAGTTGCGCATGATCGTTGTTCCGTGCTCCGACAGAATGCTCTCGGGGTGGAACTGCACACCATGGATGGGAAGGGAGCGGTGCGACAGGCCCATGACGAGACCGTCGGCGGTTTCGGCGGTGACGGCGAGCTCGTCCGGGCAGGTTTCCCGGTCCACGATCAGCGAATGATACCGGGTCGCCTTGAAAGGGCCGTTGATCCCGCGGAACACCGCTTCCCCGCGATGCTCCACCTCGGAGACCTTCCCGTGCATGGGGAGAGGCGCGCGAGATACCGTGCCGCCGAACACCTGGCCGATGGTCTGAAGGCCGAGGCACACGCCGAAGGTCGGGATCTCGGGCGAGGCGCGCTTCACGAGATCGAGACAGATGCCTGCCTCATTGGGGGTGCACGGCCCCGGCGACAGCACGATGGCGTCGGGCCGAGAGGCCAGCACTTCGTCCGTGGTAAGGGCGTCGTTGCGCACCACGTCCACCGAGGTTGCGAGAGGGCCGAGCAGATGCACCAGATTCCAGGTGAAGCTGTCGTAATTGTCGATCACGAGAACGCGGGTCATGGCGCACCGACGTTCGCGTATGCGGCGGGTCCGGTCAAGGGAGGCGTTGGCGCTGCGTTGGTCATTGTCCGATCCTCGCCTGGCTCGCGAACCGCACGGCTTCTTCCGCCGCCCGGAACAGGGCCTTCGCCTTGTTGATGCACTCCTGCTGCTCCGAGGCCGGATCGGAATCGTAGACGATGCCCGCGCCCGCCTGAACGGCCATGCGCCCGTTCTTCACGACGGCGGTGCGCAGCACGATGCAGGTGTCCATCTCGCCATTGGCGCCGAAATAGCCGATGCAGCCGGCGTAAGGCCCGCGCTTGTCCTTCTCGAGTTCGTCGATGATCTGCATGGCGCGCACTTTCGGCGCCCCGGACACCGTGCCCGCCGGGAATCCCGCCACGAGGGCGTCGAGGGCGTCGAACGAGGGGTCGAGGCGACCTTCCACGTTCGAGACGATGTGCATCACCTGGCTGTAAAATTCGAGGAAGAAGGAATCCGTGACCTGCACGGTGCCCATCTCGGCCACGCGGCCCACGTCGTTGCGCCCGAGATCGAGCAGCATCAGGTGCTCGGCGCGTTCCTTCTGGTCGGCGAGGAGGCTCTCCGCATGAGCTCGGTCCTCGGCGGCCGTCCTGCCGCGGGGGCGCGTGCCGGCGATCGGCCGGATCGTGACCTTGCCGTCGCGCACCCGCACCAGGATTTCCGGCGAGGAGCAGACGATCTGGAAATCCTCGAAATCGAGATAGCAGAGGAAGGGAGCCGGATTGACCCGCCGCAATGAGCGGTAGAGCGCGAAGGCGGGCAGGGGGAAGGCGGCCTCGAAACGCTGCGACAACACCACCTGGAAGATGTCCCCGGCGCGGATGTATTCCTTGGCCTTCGCAACCATGGCCTCGAATTCCTCCGGCGTCGTGTTCGACACCGGGGAATCGACGTGGATGGCGGCCGGATCGCTGCGGTCTTCGATGGGAAGCGGCAGTTCGAGCGCCTGCGTCACCGCGTCGAGACGGGCCAGAGCGGACTCGTAGGCGGCTTTCGCCGGGATGCCGGATTGCGGGCGCACGGGTGTGATCAGGGAGATCTCGTCCTTCACCGCGTCGAACACCACCATGATCGTGGGCCGGATGAGGATGGCGTCCGGCACCTCGAGCACGTCGGTGTTGGGCTCCGGCAGGCGCTCCATCTGGCGCACCATGTCGTAGCCCAGATAGCCGAAGAGACCCGCCGCCATGGGCGGAAGATCGTCGGAGAGCGGCAGGGCGCTTTCCTTGATGAGGGCCCGCAGGCTCTCCAGGGCGGGGCGTCCGTCGGAGACGAACTGCGTCTCACCGGCCAGCGGGTTGCGGTCGATCGAGGCGACGCCGTTATGGCATCGCCAGACGAGATCCGGATCGAGACCGATCATCGAGAAGCGGCCGCGCGTGGCGCCGCCTTCGACGGATTCCAGCAGGAAGGCGGAGCCCTTCCGGTGGTGCCGCAGCTTGATGAAGGCGGCGACGGGGGTGAGAAGGTCTCCGACGAGGGTGGCCCGCAGGACACCTGCCTCGCCGGCCTTGTAGGCCTCCGCGAAAGTCTCGAAATCGGGCGCAATGCTCATGGGTCAGAATTCGCCGCTGCCGATGGCCTGCTGGAGGGCCTGCTGGTTGACGGTGACGCCGAGATCCTGGCGGGCCTGGGCAATGTACTGGTTGATCAGATCGTCGCCGATGCCGTTACGCAGCTGGTTCTCGATGTTCTGCGCCTCCTGGGTCGTGGTGATCATCGCCGGGACGGTGGCCGCGGTGACCTTGTAGACGACGCGGGAATTCGCACCATTCGCCGCATTCCCGGCTTTGCCGACCGGCGTCGCGAAGATGCGGTTCACGGCTTCCGCCGAGAGATCGTCCTTGGCCGCATTGCGGGCGAGGTCGGCGGCGGCCTTCACCGGCGCATTGGCCTCCTGCGCCACGGCCTCGATGGCTTCGCCCTTGTCGAGGCGCTCGGTCATCTCACGGGCCTTCTCGGCGAGACGCTGGCTGATCTGGTCCTCACGCCATTGCGCAGTCACCTGGTCGCGGACTTCGTCGAGGGTCTTCTCGCGGGAGGGCTCGATACCCGTGACGTCGTACCAGACATAACCGGAATCAGCGCGCAAGGCCTCGTTGTCGACGCCGATATCCGAGGCGAAGACCGCCTTGGTGACAGCCTCGCGCTCGGGGACGTTCACCGGGTTCCCGGCCTTGTCGAGCCCCTGGGCGTCCATGGCGGGGACCTGGACGAGCGTCAGGCCCTTTTCCTCGGCAATGTCCGCGAGCGGCTTGGCGCCTGCGCGAAGATCCTCGATCTCGTCGTGGATGCTTTCGATCTGGCTTTGGGCGCGTTCACGGGCGATTGCGGTGCGAATCTCGGCCACAACCTCCTCGAAGGGGCGCACGGATTCCGGCTCGATCCGGGTCACGCGCACGAGGACCGGGCCGAAGCGACCCTGGACAGGATCGCTGACGCCGCCCTCTGCGAGGCTGAACGCCGTATCGGCTACGGCAGGGTCGAGCATTTCGGCTTTAGCAAAGGTGCCGAGTTCGAGGCCGGCGGCGGCGACGCCGCGCTCGGCGGCAACGGCTTCGAAGGCCGTACCTTCCCTGATCTTGGCTGCAGCGGCCTGGGCGTCCTCCATGGCGGTGAACGGGATCTGCTGGATCGTGCGGCGCTCGGGCTGGCCGTAATTGGCCTTGTGCTGCTCGTAATACTGCCGCGCATCGGCTTCCGAAACGTCGTCGGGCTTGGCGATTGCGGCGGCGTCCAGCGCCATGACGTTGACGGCGCGGTATTCAGGGGCGCGGAAGCTGCCCTTGTGCTCCTCGTAGAAGCTCTGGATCTGCTCGGCGGTCGGGGCGGGGATATCGCCCGCCATGGCGGCATCCAAAACGACATAGGACGCCGTGCGGCGCTCGGCGGTAAAGCGGTGGAGGGCTTCCTTGGCGGCAGTCGGAACGGTCGGATCACCGGCAAGCGCTTCCGCCAAATGGGCGCGGATCATGGAGGCGCGCTGCTCTTCCACGAAGCCGGGCTCCGACAGGCCCGCGTTGCGCAGCGCCTGATCGAAGAGGGCACGGTTGAACTGGCCGTCGGCGCCCCTGAAGACTGGATTCTCCATGATGGAGCGGGCCACGAGTTCGTCGGAGACGGAAAGCCCGAGCCGCTTGGCCTCCTCGGACAGGACGGCTTCCGTGACGAGGGAGCCCAGCACCTGCTGGTCGAGACCGAACATGCGAGCCTGCTCAGGGGTGATCACCGTCCGGAACTGGCGGCTCAGCTGCTGGATCTGGTTGTTATAGGCGTTGCGCACCTGGCTGACGGAGATGGTGGTGTCGCCGACCACC
>DASRWK010000079.1:0-4542 GCA_035776715.1 Microvirga sp. | reverse complement strand
GACGGAACGGCACCTCGCCGAGTTCTGCCATCTCGCCATATCGGACCTCATGCAGGATCTTTCCAGGCTCAGCGTCCGCTTCGGGATTCTCCACCTTCGCCTGGTTGGCCGCCAGGAATCTGAGAACGCCCCGAGCCAGGGTAGGATCGCTCCACAGGGCCAAATAAGCGGTGATCAGGGCATCGCGCCCGAAGGGAGCGCTGAACCAGGGCGTGCCCGCATAGGGATAAGGCCCTTCGGGCGTGTCCGTCACCAGCATGTAAATATCGGCGACGGAGCGCCGGACAGCCTCGTTGAAGATCTCGTTCGAGGTCGCGATCGAAGCGGCACGCGACGAGGATTGACGCAGTGCCCGCCGCGCCTCGACCATGGAGGACAGATAATGCTCTCTCGGACGACGCTGCGGGAGCGCCGCGTCGCAGCGGATCTCCACGAAGACGACGGCGCGCCCTCTCGGAGCCACTTCGATGTCGAACAGGGCGCCTCTCGCTCCCAGCCGGCTCGGAGCCGGATCGAAGCGCAGAGACGTGGTCCTGGTTCGCTTGTCGAGGCCGGTATAGGCCAGGGTGACGGCGTCGGCCTCCACGTGAGCCGGGAGTAGGATTCCTCGCCGTTCGCGCCGATTGCCCCGCACCTCGAAGAGATCGGCGAAGTCGGCCTCGAAGCGCAACTCGATCGACAGCCGCCGAGGCCGATCGTCGAAGTTGCGCACGAGCAGACGCTCGAAACACGTGGAGTTCCAGAGAAACTTGGACCGGCGGATATGGATCAGGTCATGCTCCAGAACGAGACGACCGGCCTCGCCATAGAGGTCCGGATTGGTCAGATCGCAGGTGAGCACCGCATTGTCGTCGCGCAGGGTCGAGGACAGAAGGATCGGGCGCATCCCCTCGATTCGCAGATCCAGATGCGAGAGATAGCGGGTATCGCGATGGAACAGTCCATCGGGACTGCTCTCCCCCGACAATACGTCGCCATTGCGATCGAATACGCCAAAGGTGTCCCCATGCTTGAGAATGCGCGGGCGCCGCTCCTGAAGGGAGGATTGCGAAGCGACGGCGAATTGACCGAGTGAGGCGCCGGATGGTGCATCCGGCGTTTCATGCGGCATGTCCATGACGTTGTCTCCCATAACGAAAAACAGTCATGTTGAAGTCCGTTCCTATGCAATGGCGTGCAGCGAAGCCGCTTTTCCGTTCGCACGGCGCAGATGAGCCGCGTCGAGGCGCACACCGGGCAGGCTGCGGTAAATCTTCAGATAATGCTCCGCCATGCGTTCGACAGTGAAACGCTGCAGGAAGCAGCGTCGCACCTCGGCCCGGTCCAGGACCTTGAGGGTATCGACAGCCTTCACGGCTTCCTCGACGCTGTCGACGATGAAACCGGATGTGCCATGTTCGACGACCTCCGGCACCGATCCGCAGCGGAAGGCGATCACCGGGGTGCCGCAGGCCATGGCCTCGATCATCACGAGCCCGAACGGCTCGGGCCAGTCGACCGGAAAGAGCAGCGCGGCGGCCTCGCCGAGGAAGTCGGCCTTCTCGCTCTCGTTGATCTCACCGATGAACTCGACATTCGGATGAGCATCGACGAGCGGCTTGATCACCTCGTCCCAGTATGCCTGATCGGCCTTGTCGATTTTGGCCGCCATTCGAAGAGGCATCCCGGCTTCCGCGGCAATCCTGATTGCACGATCAGGCCGCTTCTCCGGCGAGATCCGCCCCAGGAAAGCGAGATATCCTCCTGTCGCTGCCGGTCGGAAAGGCAGGAGGGTTTTGGGCAGCCCATGGTGGACGGTGCCGATCCAGTTCGCATCCGGGAGCGGCTTGCGCTGATCGTTCGAGATGGAGACGAGGGGAATGTCGGGGAAGACCCTGTAGAAGGGGACCAGATCCACGAGGTCCAGCCGCCCATGGGTCGTCGTGACGGTCCGGTCCGCGAAATCTCGAATGAGGGGAAAGTGCAGCAGATCGATGTGGAAGTGGATGACATCGAATTCATGCGCCCGTTGCCTCACCTGTTCCAGCATCATGATGTGGTAAGGCAGCGGATCCTTGACGACAGGATTGAGCCGGAGAGCCAGATCGCAGCAGCGCACGAGCTCGGCCTTTGTGATCGAGTCACCGGAGGCAAACAGGGTGACTTCATGCCCCTGCCGGACCAGCTCTTCCGTGAGATAGGAAACGATCCGTTCGGTTCCCCCGTAGAGCTTGGGCGGAACCCGTTCGTACAAAGGAGCCACTTGGGCAATCTTCATCGGCAAAACCTCCTCGAAGAGCGAAGAATCGACAATGAAATTCGCGCGGCCGCGAAATGTCGGCCCGCACGGCACAAGGCCTTATCGAGATAGGCGTCACGCTCAAGCTTGCAAGAGGCTCGCTCGGCTTCCGGGTCGATGTTGGAGAGCAGGAGCGGATCGGGGTGCCTATGGCAGAGTCACGCCCCGTCCGTCCAGCCGGCAGCCCGCCTGACCCGCTCGGCCGCTTCGCTCGCAGGGATTCCGTCGGTATACCAGTCCAGCAATGTCAGGTTCATTCGTCCTTCAATGAGTTCATGCGCCTCGTCGGGCAGCCGGCCTGCAATGTCCAGAAGATACTGAGTGAAGCCCCCTACCATCGCTCTGCATTCACCCCTGGTCTTTTCTCCGCTCTGCGCAATGTGACGACTGATCTGGAATATCCGCATCCATTCTCCCACAAGTTCGGCGGAGGGGTCGTCCCATGTCCCCTCCGTCGAAACGATTGGAAACAAGTGCTCAAGCGGTCGCCGATGGGCAGACCGGCCCTGTGTGCGAACCCGTTCCAGGATCGCACTCGCGGCCCGCCGGCGCCTGGTCACCAGGTGGAGCGCCCTGCTCAGGCACCCTCACTTCATGACTATTTTTTCGTGCCGGAGCGCGTGCCCGCGTCGGTGTCACGCCTGTCGCGTCCGCTGCCCCAGAACGACAGCTTACCGGTTACCTTCTTGAGCGTATCTGTGATGTCGTATTTCAACTTGTTGGCCATGTCAGACATGTTCATGACAAACCTCTTGAGGTTCGGCACACAGTCCGTGCCGCAGTATCAACGCGCATCCTCACCGAGTGTTCAGCCCTGCTCGCGCACGAGATCCGAGCTCGGCGACGGGTTTCCGCTCGAAGCAGGAACCCTACAAGCGGCGCGAAATGCCCTGTCGCCGGCATACCGGCTCATTCAACGCGTTTCCGTGCTCCGGCTCCCGCGCAAGGGACCGTCTCTCTCGATCTCGACAGCCGGGGCCCGCGGCGGAACAGACGACGCACCCGCGAGTTGCTGAAGCTCCGCCTCGTCGAGAGTTTCCTTCTCCAGCAGACGCCGTGCGGTCCGCTCCAGAACGTCGCGGCGCTCCCGCAGGAGAGAGACAGTCCGGTCAAGGACCCGATCCACGATGGTCCGCACCTCATCGTCAATGGCAGATGCCGTTTCATCCGAATACGAGCGCTCCTGCGGGCCGTTGGCAAGAGGGTTCGGGCTCAGGAAAGAGCGGCTGTCCTTCTCCAAAGCGACATTTCCCAGCCGCTCCGACATGCCATAGCGCGTCACCATGGAGCGGGCGATGTCCGTCACCCGCGCGAGATCGTCCGCCGCTCCGGTCGAGAGATGGCCGAACACGATGAGTTCGGCAGCCCGCCCGCCGAGCAGCACGGCCATCTTGTTCTCCAGCTCCTCGCGGGTCATCAGGAAGCGGTCCTCGGTGGGCCGCTGGATCGTGTAGCCCAGAGCGCCGACACCGCGCGGGATGATCGACACCTTGTGTACCGGGTCCACGTTGGGCAGCGCCAGCGCGACGAGCGCATGACCCATCTCATGATAGGCCACGATCTCGCGCTCCTTCGGATTGAGGAGACGATTGCGCTTCTCCAGACCCGCCACGATGCGCTCTACGGCGTTGTTGAAGTCCGCCATCGTCACCGCATCCGCTCCGCGGCGCGTGGCAAGCAGGGCCGCCTCGTTGACGAGATTCGCGAGATCCGCGCCCGTGAAACCCGGAGTGAGCGCAGCCACCTTCTCGGCATCGACATCCGAGGCCAGCTTGGCCTTGCGCATGTGCACCCGTAGGATCTGAACGCGCCCCTTCTTGTCGGGCCGGTCCACAAGCACCTGCCGGTCGAAGCGCCCGGCCCGCAGCAGGGCCGGATCGAGAATCTCGGGCCGGTTGGTGGCGCCGAGCAGCACCAGACCGGCACGGGAGTCGAAACCGTCGAGCTCGACGAGGAGCTGGTTGAGCGTCTGCTCCTTCTCGTCATGTCCACCTGCAAGAGGGCCGATGCCGCGGGCGCGGCCGAGGGCATCGAGCTCGTCGATGAAGATGATCGCCGGGGCCTTCTCGCGGGCCTGCTGGAAGAGATCGCGCACACGGGCTGCACCGACGCCCACGAACATCTCGACGAACTCCGAGCCCGAGATGCTGAAGAACGGAACGCCCGCCTCGCCTGCTACGGCCCGGGAGAGCAGCGTCTTGCCGGTGCCGGGAGGTCCGACGAGCAGGACCCCGCTCGGGATCCGAGCGCCCAGGGCCTGGAAC
>DASRWK010000078.1:0-2790 GCA_035776715.1 Microvirga sp. | reverse complement strand
CGCGCCGTCACCGTGCTCAGCTCGGGTGCCGGCGTCTAAGCCCCATGGGGCAAACTTATCGTGAAGTCCTGAAGCGCTGCCACATTCTCGCCGTGGCGGCGCTTTTGTGTTATCGGCACTCCTCGCATCCGACCTCAAACGGGAACCAGCATGTTACGACGCCTCCTCGTCTTTTTCGCCCTGGCGTTCGCCTGGGCAGCGCCCGCCGCCGCGCAGGATGCGGCCGATGCCATCGTGCGCCTGAACCGCCTCGAGAACCAGATGCGCCAGATGTCTGGCCAGCTCGAGCAACTCGAGTACGAGAACCGCCAGCTGAAGGATCAGCTCCGCAAGTTCCAGGAGGACGTGGAGTTCCGCTTCCAGGAAATCGGGGGCCGCGGCGGCGCCAAGCCTGCGCCGTCCGCCACGCCGGCGCCTCGTCCCGCGCAGCCGCAGGCCCAGACGCCGCCTCAGCGCCGCAGCGACGTGTTCGATCCGTCCCAGGATCCCTATGCCCCGGGCGCTCCGCGCCCGCTGGGCACCACCCCTCCTTCCGCACCCCTGGCTGATGCCGATCTGGGTGCGCAGGGCGGGCAATTCGCCGGTATCGGCGAGCTGATCCAGGAAGAGGAGGCCTCCTCCGGTTCCTTCGGCGACGGAATGCCGCTGCCGCAGGGGGCGCTTCCGGCCCGGCCCGGCCCGAGCGTCGCTGCGACCAGCATCGGCGATCCGCGGGCCGATTTCGATGCGGCCTACGCGGCCTTCTCGCAGAAGGACTATGACCGGGCCGAGATGGGCTTCCGCCGCTTCCTCCAGTCGAACCCCCGCGATGGGCTGGTGCCCGAGGCCACGTTCTGGCTCGGCGAGACCTATCTGCAGCGGGGTCGCTACCGGGAGGCGGCCGAGCAGTTCCTGAACGTCTCCGCCGACTATCCGAACGCCGCCAAGGCACCCGATTCCATGCTCCGTCTCGGCACGGCTCTCAATGGACTGGGCGCCCGCGACCGGGCCTGCGCCGTCTTCGCCGAACTCGACCGCAAGTATCCGCAGGCCCCCGCCAATGTGCGCCAGGCCTCCGAGCGCGAGCAGAAGCGCAGCAAGTGCACCTGACGGGCGATCAGTCGAGCACCCGAACCGTGGCCGCTCCTACGCCTGACGACCTGCTCCCGGCCTGTGATCCGGAGCCACTCTTTTCCAATCTGAACCATGCCACGGGCATCCTGGCCGCCGTTTCCGGCGGACCTGATTCGATGGCCATGATGCATCTGCTCGCCCGCTGGAGCTCCGAGCGCCGCCCATCCCTCCTGGTCGCCACCGTGGACCATGGCCTGAGGGCCGAGGCGGCCGAGGAGGCCGCCTTCGTCGCCCGGGAGGCTGCGGCCCTGGGCCTGTCCCATCGCACCCTCGCCTGGACGGGAGACAAGCCCATGACCGGCCTGCAGGATGCCGCTCGGTTGGCGCGCTACCGCCTGCTCGTCCAGCTGGCCCGCGAGGCCGGAGCGTCTCATCTGATCACCGCCCACACGCTGGACGATCAGGCGGAGACGATTCTCATGCGCCTTGCCAAGGGCTCGGGGCTCAAGGGCCTGAAGGGCATGCGCCGCGAGCTGAACCGCGACGGGATCATTCATGCAAGGCCCCTGCTCGACTGGCCGAAGGCGAGGCTCCTCGATCTCTGTCGGCGGAACGGCTGGGGATTCGTGAGCGATCCGTCCAATGCGGACGAACGCTTCGCCCGTGTCCGCTGGCGCAGGCTGATGCCCCTTCTGGCGGAGGAGGGGCTGACGGCGGGCCGTCTGGCGCTTCTGGCGGAGCGGATTGGTCGGGCCGACGAGGCTCTGGAGATCAAGGCACACCAGGCCTTGGAGGCTGCGGATCCGGCGGCGGAAGAGGGAGAGTTCTCCTTCCGGGCGGCTTGCCTCACCGGGGAGCCACTCGAGATCGGCCTGCGGATTCTGGAGCAGGCCCTGGGCCGGATCGGACTTGAATGCACCCGCCTGCAGCGGCTCGAAACCTGCCTCGGGCGTGTGCGTGCGGCGATCCCAACGGGGAGGGGGCTGCGCCTGACGATCGGGGGGGCTCTCCTTCACCTCGATCGGGTCGGACGCCTGAGGCTCCGACCGGAACCGCCCCGCTCGCGCGGCCGTTAGCCAATTCTCTTAGCCAAGACCTACGGATGATGCCGTATGCACGCCGCATTCCCTTGGCAATGGAGAACGGTGCGCCTACATTGAGTTTAGCCGCATGGGGAGATTTTATATCCTTCTCGTGCTTCATCTCCCTCTGGGGCAGAACCTGATCCGATGAATTCAAATTTCCGCAACTTCGCCTTGTGGGTTGTCATTTTCTTGCTGGTGCTGGCGCTCGTCACCCTTTTCCAGAGCCCAGGCCAACGCGGCGGCGGCAGCGACATCGCCTACAGCCAGCTCCTGAACGATGCCGATGCCGGGCGCATCACGAGCGTCATCATCTCCGGCCCGGAGATCAGCGGCACCTACAACGACGGCCGTACCTTCTCGTCCTACGCGCCCAACGACCCCAACCTGGTCGCGAAGCTGCAGCAGAAGGGCGTCCAAATCACGGCCCGTCCGCAATCCGATTCGACCCCCTGGTTCATCGCCGTTCTCATGAACATCCTGCCTATCGCGCTCTTCATCGGCGCCTGGGTGTTCCTGTCGCGACAGATGCAGAACGGCGCCGGCCGCGCCATGGGCTTCGGCAAGTCGAAGGCGAAGCTTTTGACGGAGGCGCATGGTCGGGTGACGTTTGACGACGTGGCGGGGATTGACGAGGCCAAGGAGGATCTTCAGG
>DASRWK010000077.1:0-8236 GCA_035776715.1 Microvirga sp. | reverse complement strand
CTCTGAACGGAGAGTTGTGGCCCTGAGGCCGGTTCCTATACCCCATCATCAGTTGCCTCGACGGTCCTGCCGCCCGCACGTTCCTGCGGCGTCTCGAGCCGCATGGGCAACGATCTGCGTAATTCATCCGATGTCCTTCGGCCCCTCGACGACATCCCGAGCACTGAAAGCAAACAAAAGCGGCAAGCCGAACAGACCTCGTTTCAGGAGACCGATATGACGTTCAAGATTTGGGGCATCGAAGATGCCGCCCGACCCTCCGGCACCGATCAGGACGCCGTCGCCATGCTGCCGAACGGCGGCTACGTGGTGACCTGGCGCGAGAACAACGCAATCGCGTTTCAGGTCTATGACGGCAACGGCGTCAAAAGCGGCAATGTCCGGTTCGTGGCCGAATCCAATCTTCCTCAGCAGGTCCCCGATATCGTGGCCATTGGTACCGGAGGTGCCTTCGCCATCACATGGACGGAGCCCCTGGCGGACGGCGGGCGGCTCATGCGGAGCCAGACGTTCAACGCCGACGGATCGGCGAACAGTGCTCAGATCGAGAGCGCCAACACCCAAATGGACGGGGCGCAGATGGCGCCCAACGATTGGAACGGTTGGGCGACAGTCTCCGTAGAGAAAGTGTCCGGGGTGAATACGATCAGGCTCCTCCAGCACTCCGCCGACGGCATGCCATTGGGCAGCGCTGTGAGCGTCTCCTCGGCCACCGGCGTCCGCGATCCGGATGTCACGTGGCTTGGCGGAGCAACGCATCTGGTCTCCTACTACGCGGACGGCAACATCACCTTCTCGATGGTCAACAGCGATCAGGTTGGGCCGGCAACGACCGTCGCCGCGGGCGTCAAAGGCGACGTCGTGGCGCTGAAGGATCCCGCGACCGGGGTATCGAGCGGGTTCGCCGTCATCGTCGACAAGGGCGCGACGGGCATTGAGGCCTATCGCTACGACGCTGACGGGGTGTTCCTCGGCACGGTGGTGATTGCCGGAGCCAAGCCGAACTCGAATTTCGATTGCGTCAGCGTCACTGCCCTGAAGAGCGGCGGCTTCGCAATCGCCTACATCGCGGCAGATGGAACCGCAGGCGACCAGGGCGACGTCTATGTCCGTGTCGTCGGCGCGGACGGCGTCGCAGGGCCCGCCCTCAAGGTGAATGCAAGAGCGGCCGTCGATGGCTTCGGCGCCCAGAGAACGCCCTCGATTTCTGAAATGGCCGACGGCCGCCTCGCCGTGTCCTGGAACGACCAGACGATCGGCAACGGCCTGACCTCCACGACGATCGTCGATGCGCGCACCGCCAACATCTCCGTGATCGGCACCGCCCGCAACGACGTCTATGCTCCGTCCGAGCATGCCGGAGATTTCCTGAACGGCGGTGGTGGCATCGACACGCTGACCTTCAAGGGAACGACGACCGGCGGCGTCTCGGTCAACCTTGGCACGGAATCCGGCTCAGCGGGTGACGCCGCAGGCGACACCTATATCGGCTTCGAGAACGTCATCGGCTCGAAGTTCAACGACACTCTGACGGGCGGAGCCGGAGCCAACAGGCTCGACGGTGGTGCCGGGAACGACACGCTGAACGGTGGCGCGGGCGCCGACCTCATGGTCGGCGGCACGGGCAACGACATCTACTATGTCGACAACAGATCCGACAGGGTCACGGAGACCTCGAGCGGCGGCACGGCGGACACGGTCTATACGAGTGTCAGCTACACCGTGGCCTCGTATGTCGAGAGGCTCTATGCCACCGGAACGAGCGCGATCGGCCTGACCGGCAATGCGCAGGCCAACATCATCAAGGGCAACAGCGGAGCCAACAAGATCAACGGCGGATTGGGCAAGGACACGCTCTACGGCGGAGCGGGCAAGGACATCTTCGTGTTCGACACCAAGCCGTCCTCCTCCAACGTGGACAAGATCGCCGACTACAACGTGACCTACGATTCGATCTATCTCGACAACAAGTACTTCACCAAGCTGGGTTCCGGCTCGCCCTCAAGCCCGAAGAAGCTCGCCTCCTCCGCCTTCTGGAAAGGCTCGAAGGCCCACGATGCCAGCGACCGCATCATCTACGATCCCGTCAAGGGCTATCTCTACTACGATGCGGACGGCACCGGCGCGTCCAAGCAGGTGCTGATCGCCACGCTCGCCAAGGGCCTCAAGATGACCCATGCGGAGTTCTACGTCATCTGAGCGAGCGCCGACATGCTCGTGAAGTGGAAGCGCCCCTTCCGGGGCGCCTTCTCCTGGCTCTGTTTCGGAGAGACGGGTTTCACGAATCAGGCCGGTCGCGCATGATCGCGGGAGTCCAGCCGGAGCCGCCCATGGCTTATGAACTCTACTACTGGCCCACGATCCAGGGACGCGGCGAGTTCGTGCGTCTCGCCCTCGAGGAGGCGGGGGCCGATTACATCGATGCGGCGCGGGAGTCGGAAGGCGTCGCCGTGATGATGCGGATGATGGACCATGCCGAGCACCCGCCCTTCGCGCCTCCCTTCCTGAAGGACGGCGAGACGATCGTCGCCCAAACGGCGGCGATCCTTCTCTACCTCGGCGCGCGACACGATCTCGCGCCGAAGGACCCGGCGGGCGGGCTGTGGACGCATCAGATCCAGCTCACCATCGCCGATTTCGTCGCGGAAGCGCACGACACGCATCATCCGGTCGCGGTCAGCCTCTATTACGAGGACCAGAAGGCGGAGGCCCTGCGGCGCTCCGCCGAGTTCCGCCAGAACCGTATCCCGAAATTCCTGAACTGGTTCGAGACGATTCTCGCCCGCAATCCCTCCGGCGAGGCGCATCTCGTCGGCAGAAGGATCACCTATGCCGACCTGTCCCTGTTCCAAGTGGTCGAAGGATTGTCCTACGCCTTTCCGAAGGCCATGAAACGCGCGCTCGAGGACCTGCCGCGGGTCGCGGCCCTGCACGAGGCCGTCGCCCAGCGGCCGCGCATCAGGGCCTATCTCGCAAGCCCGCGCCGGATCCCCTTCAACGAGGAGGGGATCTTCCGGCGCTACCCGGAACTGGACGATTAACCTTCGCCGGCAAGGATCTGTTAAACAGGCGGACGCAATGTAGGCTCGGGCGCGTCCCTCTGTCCGCCGCCGGCCTTTCCAACGGGCGGCAGGCGGCTTTTGCACGTGCCGACATGCGAGGAGCGGTCATGATCGAGGAAACGGAAACGGTTGCGGTCCGCCTGTGGCGCGACCGGGTGCAATTGCGGGAGCAGGAGCGCAACGAGGCGCAGACCCGCCTGCGGATCGCCGAGGAGAAAGTGGCGATCCTCATGGCCGAGAACGACCGTCTCGCGGCTGAGAACGCCCGCCTGCGAGCCCTCGCCGAGCCCGATGCGGACAGCGCCCGGACGGAAACCCAGCGGCAGATGGAAGCGCTCAAGGGCGCGCTTCTGCCGCTTCTGTCGGGAACGGCCGGCTCCCTGAACTGATCCGCCTCGGATTGAGCCTGGAGCATTTTTCGACGAGGTGGATCCGGTTCGCCTCCTATAAATGCGGCGGGTCAAAGAAAAGAGGTCATCCCACATCAGTGGGAACAGCTCTAAGCCGCGATCCGGCCCATGGCCTCGTTGAGGCAATGCATGACCACCGGGTGACCTGCCCGGGCCACGACGCTGCAGCCCTTCGGCACCTCGCGCCAGCCCCTCGTCTTGTCATCGATGGGCTCCGAGACCACGAGCAGGTTGCTCCTCTCCTCGCGGAAGTAGAGCGTCGGCGGCTTGGCATCGCAGGCCCAGCGATAAGCCCACAGGTTTTCACCGTCCGTGAAGGCGGCGGTAAAGCGCAGTGGCTCCTCGATATGCGCCTCGTCCATGAGCCTGCGCACCTGCTTCAAGGTCTGCGCCATAGCCGTCACGGGCTCCTCGGCCAATCCGTTGGCCAGCGCGACGAGGAAGAGCGCCTCCGAATCGGTGGTGCCCTGGCGGCGCTCGTAGAGCTCGTCCGGGATCATGGCCTCGAGCCGGCGCTTGATGCGCGGATACCCGCCGATCTGGCCGTTGTGCATGAAGAGATGGCGGCCGTGAGCGAAAGGGTGGCAATTGGCTCGCGTTGTGGAGGTGCCCGTGGAGGCCCGCACATGGGCGAAGAAGAGACCGGAGCGCACCTGCCCGCAGAGGCTTTTCAGGTTCTCGTCCGACCAGGCAGGGCGCACCTCCCGGTAGATACCGGGCTCCTTGCGCTCCCCGTACCAGCCGATCCCGAAGCCGTCGCCGTTCGTTCCGGTCTTGGCTTCGGCCGCATGAAGCGACTGGTGGACCAGCGAGTGAGCGGGGGCACAGACGAGTTCATCGAGGAAGATCGGCTCTCCCCGGTAGGCAAGAAAGCGGCACATCGATTCCACAGCCCTGCGGCAGATTTTTGTAACTGTATTTTATGTTCTTTCATTGATGGTGAACAGCCGGTTAACGGCCACGCCGTTGCGGCCCCGTGAGCCTTCGCTTAAACCGTTGCGCGACATCACAGACTTGCCGGGACCCCGGCAGGGGACATCGCCACATGCACCGCATCTCGTGCGCGGCCCTCGCAGCCGCCGCCCTGACCATGTTGCCGCAAGCGGCCTTCGCGGCCGAGCTCGACGGCGCGGCCATCGGCTTCGCTTGGGCTCTGCCCTTCGCCGGCATCCTGCTCTCCATCGCCCTCTTCCCGCTGACGGCGCTCCATTTCTGGGAGCACCACCAGGGCAAGATCGCAGCCCTGTGGGGCCTGCTGGTGCTTGTGCCCATGGCTGCCCTTCTCGGTCCGACGACGGCGCTCCATGCGCTCGCCCATACGGCGCTCCTCGAGTACATTCCCTTCATCCTGCTGCTTCTCGCCCTCTTCACGGTGGCCGGCGGCATTCTGGTGCGGGGCAACCTGCACGGCTCGCCGGGCACGAACACGATCCTTCTTGCCGTCGGCACGGCGCTCGCGAGCTTCATCGGCACCACCGGCGCCTCCATGGTGATGATCCGGCCCATGCTGCGCGCCAACGACGACCGCAAGCATAATGTCCATGTCTTCGTCTTCTTCATCTTCCTGGTGTCGAACGTAGGCGGCTCGCTCACGCCGCTCGGCGACCCGCCGCTCTTTCTCGGCTTCCTGCGGGGCGTCGATTTCTTCTGGACGACCACGCATCTCCTTCCCGAGACGCTCTTTGTGGCGGGGCTCCTGCTCGCCCTTTTCTTCGTGATCGACACAGTGATCTACAAGAAGGAAGGCCACATCTCTCCGGATCCGACACCCGACAACCCGGTCCGCGTGACGGGCGGCATCAATTTCCTGCTGATCTTCATCATCATCAGCGCGATCCTCATGAGCGCCACGACGGATCTCGGCCGCGTGAGCGTGCTGGGTTCCGAAATCGAGCTCGCCAATGCGCTGCGAGATGCGATCATGATCGCGGTGACGATCATCTCCCTGAAGCTCACGCCGAAGGCGAACCGCGCCGAGAACGGCTTCTCCTGGGGGCCGATCCAGGAGGTGGCGAAGCTCTTCGCCGGCATCTTCATCACCATCATTCCGGTGCTCGCCATGCTCAAGGCGGGGGCAGACGGCGCCTTCGCGCCCCTCGTCGCGCTGGTCACGAACCCGGACGGAAGCGCCAACGACGCCGCCTTTTTCTGGCTCACGGGCGGCCTGTCCTCGTTCCTCGACAATGCGCCGACCTACCTGGTGTTCTTCGAGCTCGCCGGCGGCGATCCGCAGGCGCTGATGACGGCAGGCGCATCGACGCTCACCGCCATCTCGGCGGGCGCCGTGTTCATGGGCGCGAACTCCTATATCGGCAACGCGCCCAATTTCATGGTCTACGCGATTGCCCGCGAGGGCGGCGTGAAGATGCCGAGCTTCTTCGGCTATCTCCTCTGGTCGGGCGGAATCCTGGTGCCGGCCTTCCTCGCCGTGACGCTTCTGTTCTTCAGAGGCTAGAGCTGTTTCCGTTGACGGGGAATCAGATCTCTTCTGGTTCGCCGCATTCTGGGCGGCGAACCGGATCCTCTTCGCCGAAAAATGCTCTAGGCGAGTGCGTCATTCCAGGACTTCCGTGAGGAGTCCTGGATCGTGCGCAGGATAGACCACAGCGTCACCGACCTCGTGGCGGTGATCCCGATTGTCTGGAGCGCTGCGGTGTTCCGATCGGGATGGCCGGGTCTGTCCCGGCCATGACGAAAAGGCTTCAGTGCCTTTCTCTAGGCGCCCAACCGCTCCGCCACATCCTCGGCAAGCGACAGGCACGAGGTGAGCCCCGGGCTCTCGATGCCGAAGAGATGCACGAGGCCAGGAAGTCCGTGCTCTCCGGGCCCGTCGATCATGAAATCCGCGGCCTTCTCGCCGGGCCCTGTGAGCTTCGGGCGAATTCCCGAATAGTCCGGCACCAGCGCGCCGTCGGGCAGCCCGGGCCAGTAGCGGCGGATCGAGGTATAGAAGCTCTCCGCGCGACTGGGATCGACCCCGTAGATTTCGCGGTCGATCCATTCCACATCGGGCCCGAAGCGCATGCGTCCGGCAAGGTCCAGCGTTACATGCGTGCCCAGTCCGCCGTCGACCGGCGCGGGATAGATCAGGCGCGAGAAGGCGGGTTTGCCGAGGCAGCCGAAGTAATTGCCTTTGGCGAGCACGAGCGGCGGCACGCGCTCCGGCGCATAGTCCTCCGTTGCTCGCGCCAGAGCCTGCGCGCCCAAGCCGGCCGCGTTGACGACCGCATCGACGGGGATCTCCGCGGGCTCGGTACCTCCCACCCGAACGTTCCATCCCGTTCCATTTTGCGCGATGCGCTCGACGGGCGTGTGAAAGGCGATCATCCCGCCAGAGGATTCGAGATCGCCCTGGAGCGCCAACATCAGGGCATGGCTGTCGACGATGCCGGTCTCGCGCGAGAGAACCGCGCCGGTGCAGAAGAGGTTCGGCTCCAGGGCCGTGGCCTCATCGCCCGTCAGGAAGGAAAGCCCCTCGACGCCGTTGGCGATGCCCTGCTCGTAGATCCCCTCGATCTTCGCCTGTTCGAGATCGTTGGTCGCCACGATCAGCTTTCCGCATCTCCTGTGCGGCACGCCATGGCTCTCGCAGAAGGCGTAGAGCATCCGTCGCCCGTCGACGCAATGGCGCGCCCGCAACGAGTCCGCGGGATAGTACATGCCCCCATGGATCACCTCGCTGTTGCGGGAGGAGATGCCGTTGCCAATGCCGCCGGTCTTTTCCGCAACGATGACGCTGTGGCCGCGCTGGCTGAGCGATCGTGCAATGGCGAGGCCTACGACGCCGGCACCGATAACAAGAATGTCCATTTTCCGAAGATCTCACCAAGACATGACTACAGCAGGCTTATTCCCACATATTCCTCGACATGAGACACAGCCCTGGCCCGAACGAGGCAGACCGGTCGCCTCAGAAATGTCAGCCTAATCGAACAAGGGGATTACTTCGACCGTTCCGGGGGCCACAACTCTTGCGCCTCGCCCCTCTCCGCCCGGACGAAAGGGCCTTGAGCATCGAAAGTGAGAACATTGCCTGCCGGCTCCAGGCTATGGACGGCGAGATGGTCCCAAACGATCAGCTTCGAGTCGCGGCATTCAAGAGGTCTTTCGGTGACGTAATCGATCTGGCTCGCCGGCTTCCCACTTGAGTCAAGGATCAGAATCCGGTTGACGCCCCTTGGAACCACCGCTCCAGGCACTACCCCCGAAGGTCGATCACAGCTTTCGACCCGATCGGAAAGCTCAGCGAGCAAACACATCTCAGGCGCGTGATCTCTCGGGCAGGATGAAGGACTTTATGGCGCTCGGGCGCTGCCACGAGGCCCGTGTGGCCGTACTCGAGAGCTGAAACGTGCGGATCGGCGCGCCAAGCCGTCATGAAGGATCATTCCCAGCAACAGGAAATGGCCGCCCCATCCTCTGAGGCGGCCACACTCGCGACCCTTGCAGCGTCGATGATCACGCCGCGATCGACATCTGCGGCGCAGCCGAGCGCACGTCGGAATCGACATGCTCCTCGAAGCGCTTGAAGTTCTCGTTGAACATGGCGATCAGGCGCTTGGCGGTCTCGGCGAACTCCGCCTTGTCCTGCCAGGTCTTGACCGGATACAGGATGTGCGGCTCGACGCCGGGCACCGAGGACGGCACCGCGAAGCCGAAATAGGGATCGCGACGAAAATCAGCCCGGGAGAGCGAACCGTCGAGCGCGGCCGTCAGCAGGCGGCGCGTGACGCGGATTGGCATGCGACGGCCGACGCCGTACTT
>DASRWK010000076.1:0-11533 GCA_035776715.1 Microvirga sp. | reverse complement strand
GCGCCTCGCCTCGGACCTCGAGATCCCGTCGCTGCTCGGCCGGGCCACCGGCGCCTGGGGCGCCGCGACCGAGGTCTCGCGCGGCAAGGACACGCCGTCCGGCCATTGGGAGATCGCCGGCGTTCCCGTCACCTTCGACTGGGGCTACTTCCCCAACACGGTTCCGGCTTTCCCGGAGAAGCTGACGAACGCGCTCATCGAGCGCGACCGCCTGCCTGGCATCCTCGGCGACAAGCATGCCTCCGGCACCGCCATCATCGAGGAATTCGCCATCGAGCATCTGCGCACCGGAAAGCCGATCTGCTACACCTCCGTCGACAGCGTCCTGCAGATCGCCGCGCACGAGGAGTTCTTCGGGCTGGAACGCCTCTACGATCTCTGCCGGATCGGCCGCGAATTGTGCGACGAGTACAAGATCGGCCGCGTGATCGCACGGCCGTTCCAGGGCACGCCTGAGACCGGGTTCAGGCGCACCGGCAACCGCAAGGATTTCGCGACGCCTCCGCCCGCCGACACCATTCTCGACGTCCTGAGCAAGGCCGGCCGCACAGTGGTAACCGTCGGCAAGATCGGCGACATCTTCGCCCATCGCGGCACCGGCCAGGAGATCAAGCCCAACGGCAATGACGCCTGCCTGTCTGCTGCGATCGATGCCATGAAGACCCTGCCGGAGGGCGGCTTCGTCTTCGCCAATCTGGTGGATTTCGACAGCGAATTCGGTCATCGCCGCGACATTCCGGGCTATGCGGCGGCGCTCGAGGCCTTCGACAGGCGCGTGCCCGAGATCGAGGCCGTGCTGCGAGAAAACGACCTCGTCATCATCACCGCCGATCACGGTAACGACCCGTCCTGGCCAGGCACCGACCACACCCGCGAGCATGTACCGATCCTCTGCTTCGGACCCGGCGTCGAGCCCGGCGGCATCGGTCGGCGGGAAAGCTTTGCCGATATCGGAGCGAGCGTCCTGGCCCATCTGGACGTGCGGCAGGAGAGCAAGGGCTCGTCCTGGCTCTGACGATATCCCCGTCATGGCCGGGCCGACTGCCCGGGAAAACCTGGGGCCGTTGACGGCACCGCAACTTTGGCTCACTCTTCCAAGGATCGTAAGGAGACTTTCCTGACGATCGTTGGGGGAGTCTTCCCGTTCTCGCGTGGAAGATCATTCATGAGCACGCCCAACCGCTCGACCCATATCCGGCTCACCTCCCACCCCGAGCCGAATGCAGGCACCATCAAGCATCCGATCAGATGGGGCGCGAAAGACCCCAAGGAACGCGGGCCGATCATCGGCACCGTGACCAATCCCGGCGACCGCAACGTCATCGGTGCACATGGCGGCTCCTATTCGCTCTACCGGGCCCTGGCCATCTCGGCGCGCGCCCTCAATCCGCTCGCCCGGCCCGATCTGCGCAATACCCATCCCACCGCCGAGATCGGCCCGCACCCGCAATGGTTCGACCCGGGCAGGATCGTGTCCCTCGACCCCTGGGGCCATCTCGTCGGTCAGGTCTATGCCGAGGAGATCGCGGCCGGCATCGACATCCGCCCCAGCATCGCGGTGACGAAGGCGCGCCTCAACATGCCGGAAATCCTTGCCGCCATGGGCGCGAAACGCCTCAAGGCCGATGGCGGCTTCCTGCACGAATCCGGCGACATCTCGGTCACGAAGATCGCGGTCGATCCCGTCTGGTACCTGCCTGGTATCGCGCAGCGCTTCGGCTGCACGGAAGGCGAGCTCCGCCGCATCCTGTTCGAGCAGACCGGCGGCATGTTCCCGGAACTCGTGACACGCCCCGACATGAGCGTGTTCCTGCCGCCCATCGGCAACACGACCGTATATGTCGTCGGCGACGTGGCCCGCCTGAGCGATCCGAAGACCCGCATCGCCTGCCGCGTGCATGACGAGTGCAATGGCTCGGACGTGTTCGGCTCCGACATCTGCACCTGCAGGCCCTATCTGGTGCACGGCATCGAGGAATGCGTGAAGGAAGCGCAGAACGGCGGCGTCGGCGTGATCGCCTACAACCGCAAGGAGGGCCGTGCGCTGGGCGAGGTCACCAAATTCCTCGTCTACAACGCCCGCAAGCGTCAGGAGGGAGGCGATTCCGCGGCCACCTATTTCGAGCGCACCGAATGCGTGGCGGGCGTGCAGGATGCGCGCTTCCAGCAGCTCATGCCCGATGTGCTGCACTGGCTCGGCATCCGCCGCATCGACCGGCTCATGTCCATGTCGAACATGAAATTCGACGCCATCACCGGCTCCGGCATCGAGGTGGTGGAGCGCGTGCCGATCCCGCCTGAGCTGGTGCCGCCGGATGCCCAGGTCGAACTCGAGGCCAAGAAGGCGGCCGGCTATTACACACCGGACGGCGCACCCGATGCGGAGGAGTTGAACAGCGTGAGAGGTCGCGATCTCGAGCGCTTTTAACCTTCTCCACAACCCGGCCTGGCTTGCGAGTGCTGGCCAGCGCGGGTCTATGCTATTGCTTCTCCCCTGGCGTATCGTGCGGAATAGTGGACCCGGGTTTCCGCCTCCCACGATACGCCGTTCGAAAAGTGGAGCATCGGATTGGATCTGAAAAGTGGGTCCAATCCGATGCTCTAGAGAGCCCCGGAGTCCTGCGTGACGGACCAGCCTGATTTTTCTCCCGACACTCAAGCCGCCCGCACGCTCCTGAACGCTGCGGCGGTGCGCGAGCGATCCCATCAGCTGCTGAAGGCGGGCCTCGAAGGCTGCCTTCAGCATTTCACCATCGATCCCGGCCGCCTGGAGGCCTGCGCCGACGAGGTGGTGGCGACGATCCGCGAGGCGTATCCCTCGCTCGACATTCCTTTCCATGCCCGCTGGCGGCATTTCTCGGCCGGCAGCCATGACCGCTGGGCTGCGGTGATGCAGGGCGCGCCCTGGTCCACGGCGGGCGAAATGGCGCGCTCGGCCTTCGATCTGGCTATCGTGTCCGTGCTTCTCGATGCGGGTGCGGGCCCGCAATGGCGCTACGCGGAAGGCCGAACAGGCGAAACCTATAGCCGCTCCGAAGGCCTGGCCGTGGCGAGTTTCGACATGTTCGTGAGCGGGGCCTTTTCGAGCAGGCCGGACGACCCGTTCCGCGTCGACGCGGATGTGCTGATGGCGCTCAGCCCTGAGGATTTAGCCGAGGGCTTCCAGATATCGGCTGACAACCCGCTCGTGGGGCTGGAGGGCCGCGCCGCCCTGCTCAACCGCCTCGGGCGCGTGGTGGCTACGAACCCGGACATCTTCGGACAGGAGGACGACCCTCGCCCCGGCGGCCTCGTCGATGTGATCGTGGCGGGTGCCGATGGGGAGAGGGTCGAGGCGACCTCCATCCTTGAGGCGCTTCTCACCCATCTCGGGCCGATCTGGCCCGGGCGGATCACCTTGGGCGGAATCGATCTCGGCGATACTTGGCGCCACCCGCTGGTGGAGGCGTCCGATGTCACCAAGGGCCTCATCCCCTTCCATAAGCTCTCCCAATGGCTCTCCTACTCATTGATTGAGCCCCTGGAATGGGCCGGTTACACCGTCACCGAAATCGACGGGCTCACCGGCCTGCCGGAATACCGCAACGGTGGCCTCTTCCTGGATACGGGCGTGATCGCGCTGAAAAACCCGGACGACGCGGGCCGCGCACATGCGGTGGATTCAGCACTGGTCGTGGAATGGCGGGCCTTGACGGTTGCCCTTTTGGACCGCATTGCCGATCCGATCCGCGCCCGGCTCGGGATTTCCGCCGAGGACTTTCCCCTCGCGAAGGCGCTCGAAGGCGGCACCTGGGCGACAGGGCGCAGATTGGCCAGAGAGAAGCGCGGCGACGGTTCGCCGCCACTCAGCGTAATCAGTGACGGAACGGTGTTTTGATGAATCAGCCTATGACGACCAAGGGAGGAATGAGCATGGAAGGCGTAACGGTGGTCGATCATCCGCTGGTTCAGCATAAGCTGACCCTGATGCGGGACAAGCAGCGTTCGACCAAGGGCTTCCGCCAGCTCCTCAACGAGATCGGCATGCTTCTCTGTTACGAGATCACCCGCGACCTGCCCATGGAGCGTATCGAGATCGACACACCGCTCACCAAAATGGAAGGTGTGCAGATCGCCGGCAAGAAGCTCGTCTTCGCCCCCATCCTGCGCGCGGGCGTCGGCTTCCTTGATGGCATGCTCACCCTGGTTCCCGCGGCCCGCGTGGCGCATATCGGCCTCTATCGCGATCCGGAATCGCTGCAGGCCGTGGAGTATTACTTCAAGGCCCCGTCCGACCTCGCCGACCGCATGGTGCTGGTGCTCGATCCCATGCTCGCCACCGCCAACTCGGCCGTGGCCGCCATCGAGCGCCTCAAGGAGCGCGGCGCCAAGGACCTTCGCTTCGTCTGCCTGCTGGCCGCGCCCGAGGGCATCGAGCGGCTGCGCAGTGCCCATCCCGACGTGCACATCTGGACCGCCTCCATCGACGAGCGCCTCAACGAGCACGGCTATATCGTGCCGGGCCTGGGCGATGCCGGCGACCGCATGTATGGAACGCGCTGAGACCTCGCTCTGTTAGCGTTTGACAGGGTGAAACAAGGATCAACGCCGTGCGCTTCATCGTCGCCGATTGGGGAACAACCCGCTTCCGTGGCTATCTGGTCGAGAATGCGTCCATTCTCGATCAGGTTTCGTCGGACGAGGGCGTTTCCGCTCTCCAGAAGGGGCAGCATCGCGACGTGTTCCTGCGTCGATGCGGGCACTGGCTCGAGGCCGAGCCGAACGCACCCGTGCTGCTCGTGGGCATGGTGGGAAGCCGCGAAGGATGGGTGGAGGCACCCTATGCGTCCTGCCCCGCGGGTCCTGCGGAGATCGCACAGGCGCTGATTCCGGTCGACCTCACCAACGGTCGCAAGGCTCACATCATTCCCGGTCTTTTCTGCGAGCCCGCTCCCGGCGCAGCCGATGTGATGCGCGGCGAGGAAACGCTGGTGCTGGGCACGGGTGTCGAGAATGGCCTCGTGTGCTCGGCCGGAACGCATCCCAAATGGATTCTCGTGCGTGACGGGCGCATCGAGCGTTTCGCCACCTACATGACCGGCGAGATGTACGCGCTCCTTCGCGAGCATTCCATGATCGGACGACCCGCGACGGAGCCCTCCGACCAGAAGGGTTTCGACATGGGCCTCGACGCGGCGGAGCGCAACGGCGGCGCCCAAGGCGCCGCGCGCGTCGGACTTCTTCATCTCCTGTTCGGCGCACGCGCCGCCGTGGTGTCCGGGCGCATGGCGAGCAATCTACTCGCGCCCTATCTCTCCGGCCTTCTCACAGGCGACGAAATCAATGGAGCGCTCGCGCAGTTCGGACGCCCATCCTCCGTCACCATGCTGGCCGATCAGGCCCGCGCGGATCTTTATGCCCACGCGCTCGCGCGCCACGGCATCAGGACGGAACTCAAGAATCCCCAACAGGCCCTCCTGGCCGGTCTCACGCGCATCGTGCATCGGCATGCAGCGGGATGAAGGCCTACGTCATCCTGGATCCTCACCCCACTCCGTTCTGGATGACAGCCGCTCCGTTCGCCCTTACAAGTCATTTCCAACGACTTAGCGACACCCAAGGCTCGGCCATGCCCCACCCTCTTCTCTCCACGTCCGCCGACAACTCGCTTCCGATCTGGCTCGTGACGGAAAGCACGTGGAACAGCGTTTCCTCGCAGTTGCCGAAGATGGCGCAGGGCTTTGCGAAGGCTCAAGGATTCGAGGGCAAGGCAGGAAGCCATTGTCTGCTGCCGGATGCGGACGGCAATCTTGCCGGCGTGGCGTTCGGCCTTGCGAATGACGACGCCAGGTATCGCGATCCCTTCGCCGTCGGCAAGCTTCCGACGATCCTGCCGGAGGGCGTCTATCACTTCGAGACCGAGGCGCCGGACGCGGCGCTCGCCACGCTCGCGTGGCTCCTGGGCTCCTACAGCTTCACCCGCTACCGCAAGCGTTCGGAGAGATCCGTGCGTCTCGTCGTGCCCCAAGGCGTCGATGCGGACGAGGTGACGCGGATCGCCAACGCGGTGTTCCGCGGCCGCGATCTCGTCAACACGCCGACGAGCGATCTCGGACCCGACGGAATAGAGGCGGCGGCGCGCCAGATCGCGGAAGCACACGGCGCGCAATTCACCAGTATCGTCGGCGACGACCTGTTGCGGCAGAACTTCCCGATGATCCACGCCGTGGGCCGCGCATCCGAGACGGCGCCGCGCCTCATCGACTTCACTTGGGGCGACGAGAGCGCGCCGCGCATCACTCTCGTCGGCAAGGGCGTGGCCTTCGACACGGGTGGCCTCGACATCAAGCCCGCCTCGTCCATGCTGCTGATGCGCAAGGACATGGGCGGCGCCGCCGCGACGCTCGCTCTCGCCGATATGATCATGGGCGCGAAGCTTCCGGTGCGCCTGCGCGTGCTCATTCCCGCCGTCGAGAACGCGATCTCCAGCAACGCCTTCCGCCCCGGCGACATTCTCAACAGCCGCAAGGGGATCACGATTGAGATCGGCAACACGGATGCGGAGGGCCGCCTCATCCTGGCCGATGCGCTGGCGCTGGCGGACGAGGAGAAGCCTGACCTCATCGTCGATTTCGCGACGCTGACGGGTGCCGCCCGCGTGGCCCTCGGCCCCGAGCTTCCGCCCTTCTACACGGACGACGAGGAGCTTGCCGCCGAGATCGCCCGCACCGGCATGGAGGTGAACGATCCCGTGTGGCGCCTGCCGCTCTGGGCACCCTACCAGAGCCAGCTCGACTCGAAATACGCCGACATGAACAACACGGGCGGGCCCATGGCGGGCTCGATCACCGCGGCCCTGTTCCTGCGCCGGTTCGTGTCAGACGCCAAGTCGCATGTGCATTTCGATATCTTCGCCTGGAACAACGCGACACGCCCCGCCCGCCCCGAGGGCGGAGAGGTTCAGGCGGCACGCCTCATCTACGCGCTTCTCAAGAAGCGCTACGCGTCCTGAGCGACGCACGGTCGCTGGCGCTTTGTCCCTGGACGGGCTAGGAGACGCCGTCACCGTCCGTGCCAAGGAGCAGCCTCGATGAGTTTCGACCGACGCATCACCCCCGTCCGCGCCGATCTGGCCGACGAGAGGCTCCGTGGGCAGGTGGAGGCCGAGCGCTATACGACGGGCACGACGAGGCGCATCGTCGCCTCCTTCGCCCCCCTCCACCGCCATCCCTCGCGGGAGGCTCCCGTCGATACGCAGGCGATCTTCGGGGAAGCCGTGACCGTCTATGACGAGCACGAGGGCTGGGCCTGGGTGCAGTTGCACGAGGACCGCTATGTCGGCTACCTGCCGAGTGACGCCCTGGGCGAACCGGGACCGGCGCCCACGCACAAGGTCGCGGCCATCCGCACATTCGTCTATCCCGGCCCCAACCTGAAGCTCCCCTATCGGGATTACCTGACCCTCAACGCCAAGCTCGCCGTCACCGGCGCCGAGGGCGATTACGCGCGGCTCGCCGACGGCGGCTGGGTCTATGCTCCGCATCTCGCCTCCCTCGACGCGAAAGAGCCCGATTATGTGAGCGTCGCCGAGCGTTTCCTGCACACGCCCTATCTCTGGGGAGGCAGGACGAGCCTCGGCATCGACTGCTCCGGCCTCGCCCAGACCGTGCTGGCGGCCGCCGGCGTCAGAGCTCCCCGTGACAGCGACATGCAGGAACGGGAGCTCGGCACCGCCGTCGAGATCAGGTCGGATCTCGGCGGCCTCAGGCGCGGCGATCTGGTATTCTGGAAGGGCCATGTGGGCCTGATGATGGACGAGACGAACTTCATCCACGCCACCGGCCACAGCATGACCGTGATGATCGAGCCGCTCGCAGTGGCCGAGGAACGCATCCGCAGGACCAGCTACGGACCGATCAGCTCCATCAAGCGCCTGTAGGAGGTAGCGTGCCCGATCCATCCGTCCTTCTCGTCGCGGCCTTCGGCGTCTTCCTCATCGCCTTCACGAAGGGCGCGTTCGGCAGTGGGCTCGCTGTCATCGGCATCCCGGTCCTGTCCCTCGTGATGGACCCGATCACCGCCGGCGCGCTTCTCGCGCCGCTCTTCGTACTCATGGATGCGTTCGCGCTCTATTACTGGCGGCCGAAGACCTGGTCGAGGATCGATCTCGCGCTGCTGGTACCGGCCCTTGCCCTTGGCACAGCCATCGGATTCATGCTCATGACGGTGGTGGACCGGTATAGCTTCGCCATCCTGATCGCGCTGATCACGCTAACCTTCACGGGATTGTGGTTTCGCGGCGGCGGCAGGATCGTTCAGCGGCCGCGCTCGAAGGTAAAGGCATTCATTGCAGGAACCGCATCGGGCGTTTCGTCCATGGTGGCCCATTCCGGCGGCCCGCCGGTCGCCATGTACCTTCTTCCCCTGGGCCTTCCCAAGGCGGTCTACGCGGGCACGAGCAGCAGCTTCTTCGCGGCGGGCAACCTGATGAAAGCGGCGCCGTGGCTGATGCTGGCGAAACCCGGACAGCAGATCTGGACCCTGATGGCGCTGTGCCTTCCGCTCATTCCTCTCGGCGTCTGGGCCGGCTACAGGCTGCACGAGCGCCTGGATCAGAGGCACCTCTACCGCGTCTGCTATGGGCTGCTCACGCTGACGGCGCTGAAGCTTCTCTGGGACGGGTTGAGAGGTTACGGGGTGCTCTGATACCCCGCCACATTCTCAATAGCCCCGCGCGCGATCCACGACGTTCTGGAGAGGCTCGCCCGCCTCGTAACGGCGGATCTGATCCGCGATGTAGCGCGCCGTCGCCTCGGGTTCGCTCACGGCCGCGTTGTGCGGCGTGATCGTGACGCGGGGATGCTCCCAGAGCCGGGAATTCTCCGGCAGCGGCTCTCTCTCGAACACGTCGAGCGTTGCCGCCTTGAGCGTTCCGTCGTCGAGGCAGGCGAGGATGTCGTTCTCCACCTGCAGGCCGCCCCGGCCCGCATTGATGAGGATGGGGCCGCCGAGCCTGCCGTCCCGCGCCAGCTTTGCAAACAGAGTGCGGTTGAGAATGCCGCGCGTGTCGGGGGTGAGCGGAACGAGGCTGATCAGAATGTCGGTGCGCGCGAGGAACTCGGACAACCCACCTTCGCCCGAATAGACAGTGAAGCCGGCGACGGTTTTCGATGTGCGGCTCCAGCCTGCTACGTCGAAGCCCATCATCTTGAGTTTGGCGGCGGCGTCCTGCCCCAGCACGCCGAAACCCATGATGCCGACGCGAACATCTCCCGCGATCGGCGGCGAACGGTCCTCCTCCCAGCGCTTGGCGCGCTGCGCGGCCGCGAAGCGCGCATGGTCGCGCAGATGCATGAGACAATGCATGACCATGTATTCGCTCATGCGATGGGTGAGATCGTCCTGCGCCACCCGCACGATCGGCACGTCGGGAAGACCGGGATAACCCATGAGATGATCGACGCCTGCGCCGAGCGAGAAGACCGCTTCGAGTTTCGGCAGGCCATCCAGACTTCCCGGTTTCGGGCCCCAGGTGGCAACGTAGCGGATCCTCGTCCGGTCGAACTCCTCGCCCAGCACGACGATCTCCCGATCGGGAAGATGGCGCGTGAAGCGCTCGACCCAAGGCTGTGCTTCCCAGGTGACGGCGACGAGAAGGCTCAAGACTTTGCTCCGATACGTTCGAGAATCATAACTCCGGGCTCCGCTTTCGCATCACCGAGCGTATAGGCGGCGCGCACCATGCGCGCGGCGGCCTCGGCCGCCTCCTCGCTGCGGGCATGCACCATGGCTAGCGGGCGGTTTGCATCAGCCGTCTCGCCGATTGCGGCAAGCCCGGTGAGGCCGACCGCGTGATCGATCGGATCCTGCGGGCGCGTGCGCCCGCCGCCCAGGGCCACCACGACCACGCCTACGTCCCGCGTGGCGATGCTCTGCACGATCCCGGAGCGTTCCGCATGGACCGGACGGATCACGGGAGCAGCCTGCAGGTGCTTCTCGGGCCTCTCCACGAGATCTGCGGGGCCGCCGAGAGCCGTCACCATCTTCTGGAACGCCTCGGCGGCCTTGCCGGAGGCAATCGCGTTCTCGATCTTCGCGCGCGCCTCGTCGATATCGGCGGCGATCTTGCCCAGCACCAGCATCTCGGCGGACAACTCCACCGTCACCTTGTGGAACCGCTTCTCACGGCTGCGTCCCGTCAGATAATCGACCGCATAGGCCACCTCCACCGCATTGCCGGCCGCGGAGGCGAGTGGCTGGTTCATGTCGGTCAGCAGGGCGCTCGTGGGCAGACCGGCGCCATTGGCGACGAGCACGAGGCTCTCGGCCAGAGCGCGCGCATCCTTCGCGTTGTCCATGAAAGCGCCGGAGCCGAACTTCACATCCATCGCGAGCCCTTGAAGGCCGGCCGACAGCTTCTTCGACAGAATGGACGCAGTGATGAGATCGATGGACTCCACCGTCGCCGTCACGTCGCGGATGGCATAGAGGCGCCTGTCGGCGGGCGCGAGTTCCGCCGTCTGGCCGATGATGGCGCAGCCGACCTCGCGCGTGACGCGCCGGAAGGTGTCGATGTCGGGCTGCGTGACGTAGCCCGGAATGGAATCGAACTTGTCGAGGGTGCCGCCCGTGTGTCCCAGGCCGCGCCCGGAGACCATCGGCACGTAGCCGCCACAGGCCGCAACGGCCGGGCCGAGCGCAAGGCTCACCGTGTCGCCCACGCCGCCGGTGGAGTGCTTGTCGAGCACGGGCCCCGGCAGGTCCCACTTCAGCACTTCTCCGGAGTTCATCATGGCGCGCGTCAGCGCCACGCGCTCCGGCACGGAGAGACCGTGGAAGAAGATCGCCATGGCGAAGGAAGCGGCCTGCCCTTCCGAGACGGCGCCTGAGGTGAGCCCTTGGATGAAGCTCTCGATCTCGCTCGCCTCGAGCGTGCCGCCATCGCGCTTGCGGCGGATGATTTCCTGCGGAAGAAGGACCATGTCAGTAAGCTCCGGTGGCAGCGGCATCCCGTCCCTCGATGGCGGCGATCAACGCGTCGTAGACGCTGCTCGCACCGATGCGAAATCGCTGCGGCGTCACCCAGCCCGGTCCCATGATGTGCTCGGCGAGATCGAGATAGATCTTCGCGTCGGCAACGGTGCGGATGCCACCGGAGGGCTTCAGGCCCACGTCGCGCCCGGACGCCTTGATGGCGTTGAGCATGATCTCGGCTGCTTCCGGCGTCGCGGATACGGGCGTCTTGCCGGTCGATGTCTTGATGAAGTCCGCACCTGCGTCGATGGAAATCCGGCTCGCCGTCTCGATCAGCGTCGCGTCCTTCAGCTCGCCGGTTTCAAGGATAACCTTGAGAAGCCGCCCCTGGTCGGCGAGATCGCGCACTGCCTCGATCATATCCGTTGCGATCATCAGATCGCCGCGGCGCACGGCATCGTAGGGCAGCACCAGGTCGATCTCGTTCGCCCCGTCGGAGAGCGCCTCCTGCACGTCGTCGGTGACACGGTCCACGTCCTCTCCGCCCGCCGGAAAGTTCACCACCGTCGCGATGCGCACG
>DASRWK010000075.1:0-3058 GCA_035776715.1 Microvirga sp. | reverse complement strand
ATCGGCCATGTGCGTGCGCATGAGCCGGCATATCCAGGTCGACTTCATGTATCGCTACGTCCCGGCCAAGGTCGCGCGAATCCTGGCCACAATGGTCGATCTCGCTCGTATTGCCTTTTTCGCCTATGGAGCCGTCCTGATCTGGCGCTTCATGAGCATCGTCGGTGACGAGCAGATGACGACGATCAACCTTCCGAAGAACCTGACCTACGCTTTCGTTTTTATCGGCTTCCTCCTGATGTGCTTCCGCTCGATCCAGGTGGCGGTCGCCAACTGGCGGCGCGGCTACCCCGTGCTCGAGCGGCCCGAAGCGTCCGATGCTCCTGTCGTGGCAGAAACCTGATGCTCATTCTGATCGGCTCCTTTCTTGTTCTCATGATTCTCGGGCTGCCCGTGGCAGTTTCGATGGCGGTTGCCTCGCTGCTCTACATTCTGGCCACCGGCGTCGTGCCGGACGTGATCGTGGCGCAGCGCATGATTGCCGGCGTCGAGAGCTTCCCGCTTCTCGCTGTCCCGTTCTTCATCTTGGCCGGCAATCTGATGAACATCGCCGGGGTCACCGGACGGATCTATTCGTTTGCCGTGGCCCTCGTGGGCTGGATGAAGGGCGGTCTCGGCCAGGTGAACATCGTCGGTTCCGTGATCTTCTCGGGCATGTCGGGCACGGCGATCGCCGATGCAGCCGGCCTTGGCACGATCGAGATCAAGGCCATGAAGGATCATGGCTATTCGACCGAGTTCGCCGTCGGCGTCACGGCCGCGTCGGCAACGCTCGGCCCGATCATTCCACCGTCATTGCCCTTCGTGATCTACGGCATGATGGCGAATGTCTCTATCGGCGCGCTGTTCCTGGGTGGTCTCATCCCCGGCGTGTTCATGACCATCCTGATGATGGCGACCGTCGCCTACTTCGCTTACAGAAACGGGTGGGGATCGGATACTCCGTTCTCTTGGCGTCGGCTTGGTAGCGCCAGCATTGAAGTCGTGATGGTGCTCGCCTTTCCTGTCGCCGTCTGGCTCATGGTTCAGGCCGGCCTCTCGACTAACGTGGCCATCGGCCTCGGGCTGGTGATGCTTCTGGCGCTGGACTGGTATTTCGATTTCTCCGCTGTCATGGCGCTCATGGCCCCGGTCATCCTGATCGGCGGAATGACGCTCGGCATCTTCACGCCGACGGAAGCCGCCGTGGCTGCCGTGATCTGGTCGCTGTTTCTCGGGCTCGTCCGCTACCGCTCGATGACGCTCAGGAGCCTGGCGAAGGCGACCTTCGACACGATCGAGACGACCGCATCGGTGCTCTTCATCGTCACGGCCGCGTCGATCTTCGCCTGGCTTCTGACGGTCAGCCAGGCGGCGCAGGCTCTCTCGGATGCGATCCTCGGCTTCACGCAGAACAAGTGGACGTTCCTGCTGCTGGCCAATATCCTCATCCTGTTCGTCGGCTGCTTCATCGATACGATCGCGGCCATCACCATCCTGGTGCCGATCCTGCTGCCGATCGTACTCAAGCTCGGCATCGATCCGGTCCATTTCGGGCTGATCATGGTACTGAACCTGATGATCGGTCTGCTCCATCCGCCGCTCGGAATGGTTCTGTTCGTGCTGGCGAGAGTGTCGAAGCTCTCCGTCGAGCGGACGACCATGGCGATCCTGCCTTGGCTGGTTCCCTTGATAGGGGCGCTGCTCGCCATCACATATCTTCCCGAATTGACCCTCTGGCTGCCGAGGCAGATGGGCCTCGGGCGGTGACGCGCGACCGGCGCATTCGACGAAAGCAACCATTGATCGAGGTGACCATGGCATCCCCCCGCACGATCCGCCTCTCCGCCGACGATAACGTCGTGATCGCCATCGATCTCGTGAGCCAGGGGGATACCGTCTCGGACATCACCGCGCGCGAGCGCATCCTGCGCGGTCACAAGATGGCCGTCGAGCCGATCCGCGAGGGAGAGCCGATCCGCAAATTCGGCCAGATCATCGGCTTTGCCAAAGCCCATATCGCTCCGGGTGAATGGGTGCATGAGCACAATGTCGGCCTGCACGACTTCGAGCGTGACTACGCCTTCTGCGTGGATGCTCGGGACGACGATCTTCTGTCGCCGGAGATGCAGGCCACCTTCGAGGGGTACCGGCGCGCATCGGGGAAGACCGGCACCCGAAATTATCTCGGCATCCTGACCTCGGTGAACTGCTCCGCATCGGTGGCCCGGTTCGCTGCGGCAGAGATCGAGCGTTCGGGAGTCCTGAAGGATTATCCGGGTGTCGACGGGGTGGTGGCGATCGTACACGGCACGGGATGCGGCCATGCGGCCTACGGGGAGGGATTCGACATCCTGCGGCGCACGCAGTGGGGCTATGCCAGCCATCCGAATTTTGCAGGCGTGGTGATGGTCGGTCTCGGCTGCGAGGTGTTTCAGATCGGACGCATGAAGAAGGAATACGGACTCGAGGAGACGGATACCTTCCGGACGCTGACCATCCAGGAGACGGGCGGCACGCGCAAGACAGTCGAGGCGATCACCGCAGGTATCCGTGACATGCTGCCCATCGCGGCCCGTGCGAGGCGCGAGACGCGTCCGGCCTCCGAACTGGTGCTCGCCCTTCAATGCGGCGGGTCCGACGGCTATTCGGGCTTGACGGCCAACCCGGCTCTGGGCGTCGCATCGGACCTGCTTGTGCGGCATGGCGGCACGTCGATCCTGTCCGAGACACCGGAGATCTACGGAGCCGAGCATCTGCTGACCCGGCGGGCAGCGACCCGCGAGGTCGGCGAAGAGCTCGTTTCCCGGATCCGCTGGTGGGAAGACTACACCGCGCGCAACGGTGGGGAGATGAACAACAACCCATCTCCCGGCAATAAGGCGGGCGGTCTCACCACGATCCTTGAGAAATCCCTGGGTGCGGCCGCGAAGGGCGGGCGCTCGACCTTGCAGGCCGTCTATGAGTATGCCGAGCCGGTGACGGAGCACGGCTTCGTCTACATGGACACCCCCGGCTACGATCCGGTGGCGGCCACGGGCCAAGTGGCGGGAGGGGCGAACCTCATCGCGTTCACCAC
>DASRWK010000074.1:0-2854 GCA_035776715.1 Microvirga sp. | reverse complement strand
GTCAAGACTGTCGGGTTTTCTGGATCAGGCGCAGCGCTCCGGCTATGCAGCCCCATCCTTACTCCCTCCCCGCAAGGGAGAGGGGAGAAACCGGGTGGCTCCTCAGGATGAGGACGGAGTAGGCTGAGCCGTTTCAAACCTCGCGCTCGACCACGAAGCGCACGGCCTCGCGCAAGGTCTGCGCCCTGTCGCCGAATTCGCTCAGTGCGGCGTCCGCCTTCTCCACGAGCTGGCGGCACTCGCGCCTCACACCGTCCATCCCGAGCAGATCGACCAGCGTGGCCTTACCCTTCTCCTGGTCCTTGCCCGTGCGCTTGCCGAGCGCCTCGGCGGAAGCCTCCCGGTCGAGAATGTCGTCGGCCACCTGGAAAGCCGCGCCCAGGGCGCGCCCGTATTCCACGAGGCTCCGGCGCGCGCCCGCATCGGCCCGGCCCAGGATCGCGCCCGCTTCCACAGAGAAGGTGAGGATCGCTCCGGTCTTCATCATCTGAAGCCGGCGCACCTCGGCCTCTTCCATCACGACCGCGCCGTAGCGCCCCTCCGCCGAGAGGTCGAGCATCTGCCCGCCGACCATCCCGCCCAAGCCCGAGGCGCGGGCGAGGCCCAGGACGAGGTCGGAGCGTACCGCCGGATCGGCATCGGTGCCGGGATCGGCGAGCACTTCAAAGGCCAGCGTCTGAAGCGCGTCGCCCACGAGAATCGCCGTCGCCTCGTCATAGGCCTTGTGCACCGTCGGGCGGCCCCGGCGCAGGTCGTCGTCGTCCATGGACGGAAGATCGTCGTGGACGAGGGAATAGCAGTGAAGCAGCTCGACGGCCGAACCTACCCGCAGGGCTCCCTGCCCCTCGGAGCCGAAGAGGCGCGCCGCCTCGATAGTGAGAAAAGGCCGCAGGCGCTTTCCGCCCCCAAGCGCCGCATGCCGCATGGCCGCCATCAGCCGGGCGGGCCGCGCAATCTCGCCGTGGCGGACATTGTCTGCTAGCAAGGCTTCGAGATTGGCTTCGACAAGCTTTGCGGCTTCGGTGAGCCGCGCGCTGAAAGTGCTGATGGATGGCGTCATGGTGAGCCCGAACTCGGAAGGAGCAGCCGCTCCGTCCGCGGAGGATGTTGATGGACGAACGGACCGGGGATGGACGCTGCGGTCGGGACGGCCGATGACGGCTGCCCGATACTTCCGCCGCATCGTCCGGACCGGCCTCGGCCTTATCCTCTTATGGGTCGGGGCCGTGGTTTGGCTAGGGCTTTTGTACTGGGTCGTGCCGCCCGTCTCCACCCTGATGCTCGGCCGCTGGCTCACCCTTCAGAGCGCCGAGCGGACTTATGTCTCCCTCGACGAGATCTCTCCTCACCTGCCTCTAGCGGTCATGACCTCGGAGGACAGCCGGTTCTGCGAGCATCATGGCGTGGATTGGAGCGCGATCCGGGAGGTGGTGGAGGAAGCCGATGGCGACGGGCCGTCCCGGGGGGCCTCGACCATTCCCATGCAGGTGGCCAAGAACCTCTTTCTCTGGCCCAGCCGCTCCTACATCCGGAAGGGCCTGGAGATCCCGGTTGCGCTCTATCTCGATCTGATCTGGTCCAAGCGACAGATGATGGAGATCTATCTCAACGTGGCCGAATGGGGCGAAGGGGTCTTCGGGGCCGAAGCCGCGGCCCAGAAGTACTTTCGCAAATCCGCCAAGAACCTGACCCGCCGGGAAGCGGCCCTGCTCGCCCGGGCGCTGCCCAACCCGCTCCGGCGCAACCCTGCCCGCCCCAGTTCGCGCCTCAGCGCCCTGGCGGGGCAGCTTCAGGTGCGAATGGCGAGGGCCGCCCCCTACAGCGCCTGCCTGAAGCCGTGACCTGCGACCAAGAAAAGCCTTTTCGAAGCGGAAGGGGCTAGATATTTCCTCCAAGACCTAGTATGAGGCGCAACCTCATCAAGTTTGAGATGTGAGCGTTCCCCGGTTGAGCGGGCGCTCCGCTTTTTGACCGGAGACGAGAAATGGCCGTTCCTAAGAGAAAAACGTCGCCCTCGCGGCGTGGCATGCGTCGCTCCGCCGATGCCTTGAAGGCCCCGACCTACATCGAGGACAAGGATTCCGGCGAGCTTCGCCGTCCTCACCACATCGACCTGAAGACGGGCATGTACCGTGGCCGTCAGGTCCTGAAGGTGAAGGCTGACGCGTAATCCAAACGCGGCATGCGAGTAAAAAGAGCCGGCGCGCAATGCGCCGGTTTTTTTATGCCCGCAATCCCCACACTCCTCCCCAGGCCCCTTCCCCCAAAGCCCTGACTTCTCGTCCGTTTTTTAGGGTTCCTTAAGGCCGATGCCCGATCCTTGAGCCTTCGGTTTCAACGGGGTCAGGCACGGCTTTTCCTGCCCCAGTGTGCATTGAGTATCGTGGGGGTTGGCGATGGCGACGAAGCGGCCGGGCCGGGTGGGGATCTTCGACGGAACACCCCGGACGCCGCGCAAGCGCCAAGGCGCCGGGACCTCCCCCGCCTCGCATTCCGCCGCCTATTCCTGGGACATCATGTCCGATGCCCTGACCTGGTGCCCCAACGCCGCCGCGCTCCTGGGCCTTCATGCCCGAGATCTGCCGCGCACGGGCAGAGCCTTCTCCCAGCTCGTCGAGCCCGGAAGCGGCGCCGACCGCCAGGAGGCCATGGCCGCACAGTCCGGCTCGAACCGCAGCTTCGAAACCCGCTATGCCCTTCGCCTCGGCCCCGATCAGGTGCTGATGGTCGAGGATACGGGCCGCTGGTCGCCGGACGATCAGGAGCGTCCCGCTTTCGTGCGCGGCCTGCTGCGGGCGCATGCGGGCTTCGCCCCACAGGACTGCCTCCCGGCCCGGATCCGGGCCCGCTCCGG
>DASRWK010000073.1:0-6198 GCA_035776715.1 Microvirga sp. | reverse complement strand
GTTCGCGATAACTCTCGAACGTCAGTGGATTCTTCTTGTCCGGACGGTTGAGTGTGACCGTCGCGACCGGACCCTCCACCGAGAGCAGGAAGTGACGAGGCGTATATTCGGCAAGGGGCAAGACGACTGGATTGGCGAATTGCGTCACGGAGCCACTCCCATGATGGCGTTTCTGGCGGAGAGTTTGGTTTTGGCGAGCAGGCGCATCAGATCCTTATGCTCCTTCTGCGTAAGCCCGCCGAAGATCTCGGCTATCCAGGCCTCGTGCTCGGCGGCCATCATGCGGAACTCTGCCCGGCCGGCTGGAGTCAGCTTGATGATCTGAGCCCTCCGGTCCGTCGCGGAGACGCGCCGTTCGATATGCCCCGAGGCAACGAGCCGGTCGACCAGGCTGGTGAGATTGCCGTTCGACACCATCATCCGCTTCGAGAGGTCCGAGAGAGTCATCCCCTCCGGAACCTTGTCGAGCTGAGCCATCAGGTCGAAGCGGGGAAGCGTCACGTCGAACCGGTCGCGCAGGCGACGACGAACCTCGCCTTCGATCAGCGTGGAGCAGGTCAACAGCCGCAGCCAGAGCCGCAGCTCGTCACGGTGATCATCCGGCATCTCGATGGCCTTCGTTTCAGCATCGAGCGGAATCGTCTGGTTGCTCATATCAAACCTCTCCACCTGCCACGGCGATGGCCTGGCCAGTGACGGAGCGAGCGCCCTCTTGGCACAGCCACAAGACGGCGTCGGCAATCTCCGCCGGACTGATCAGTCTTTGCTGAGGATTATGCTTCACGAGCTCGCTCAAGGCCTGTTCGCGCGTTCTGCCCGTCTTCGCCACGATGTTGTCGAGACTTTCGGCGACAAGGTCCGTATCCGTGAAGCCGGGGCAGACGGCATTGACGGTCACGCCCGTCGTCGCCGTCTCCAGGGCAAGCGCCCGCACGAAGCCGATGACCGCGTGTTTTGCCGCGCAATAGGCGCTCACGTAGGGATATCCCTTCAGGCCCGCCGTCGAGGCCACCGCGATAATGCGCCCGAACTGCCGCTCGATCATGGAGCCGAGCACGGCATGCGTGACATTGGTCACGCCGAGCAAGTTGACGTCCAGCATCTGCCTGAACACGTCCGGCGTGGACTTCAGGAACGGGGCCGAAGCCGCCGACCCGGCATTGGCGATCATGAGATCCACGGGGCCGTGCCACGAAACGGCGGCCTGAACGGCGGATTGAATGGCAACCGGATCGGTGACGTCGGCGACAGAAGCAGCGTGGGCATCACCCTCCGAGACGACCCGATCCAGGTTTGCCCGATTCCGACCGATGATGGTGACCTTGGCCCCTGCCCCAGCAAGGGTCTTGGCGATGGTCCGCCCTATGCCGCGCCCGCCGCCCGTGACGATTGCGTGGCGGCCGTGAAGTGGATTCGTATTCATCTCATTCCGCAGCGAGAGATTTCCCGCCTGCCTCCATCTTCAATTCGGCTCGGGTCTTCGGCTTGGCCTTGATCTTCAGCTCTTCCAGGTCCTGCCGGTCGCGAACGCTGTTGCGGAAGATCTGATCCTTTCCGGCAAGGTATTGCGGAGGGCAGAAGATGTTCTTCTGGCCATACCACGCGGCGGCCTTCATGGTGAAGAACGGGTCCACCAGGTGGGGGCGCGCCAGCGCGACCAGATCCGCCCGTCCTGCCGCCAGGATGGTGTTGACCTGGTCGGCCGTGGTGATGTTGCCGACGCACATGGTGGCGACCTGCGCCTCGTTGCGGACCTGATCCGAGAAGGGTGTCTGGAACATGCGCCCATAGATCGGCCGGGCGTCCCGCACCGTTTGTCCCGCCGAGACATCGACGAGATCGACGCCATGCTCGGCGAAGGCGCGCGCGATCTCGACGGCATCCTGTCCCGTAATGCCGCCCTCGGCCCAATCGGTGGCGGAAATGCGCACCGACATGGGCTTATGCGCCGGCCAGACCTCCCGCATGGCATCGAAGACCTCCAGCGGATAGCGCAGGCGGTTCGCCAGGGAGCCGCCATACTCGTCCGTGCGCTGGTTGGTGAGGGGAGAGATGAAGCTCGCCAACAGGTAGCCGTGGGCGCAATGGAGCTCGAGCATGTCGAACCCCGCCCGGTCGCCCCGCTCCGTCGCGGCGACGAACTGGGCCTTGATCACGTCCATGTCGGCACGGGTCGCCTCCCGCGGCACCTGGCTGTCCGGGAAATACGGAATCGGCGAGGCGGAGCAGATATCCCAAGCCCCCTCTTCCAGCGGGCGGTCGATACCCTCCCACATGAGCTTCGTGGCACCCTTGCGGCCCGCGTGCCCGAGCTGCAGGCAGAACTTGGCCGCGGAATTGCCATGGACGAAATCGACGATGCGCTTCCAGGCCGCCTCCTGCTCGTCGTTCCATAGACCCGCGCAGCCGAGGGTGATGCGAGATTCCGGCGAGACGCACGTCATTTCGGTGAAGATCAGCCCCGCCCCCCCGGTGCTGCGCGAGCCGTAGTGCACGAGGTGCCAGTCGCCGGGAACACCGTCTTCGGCCGAGTACATATCCATCGGAGACACGACCACCCGATTCTCGAGCGTCATGTCACGAAGCCGGAACGGCTGGAACATCGGTACGCCCGGATTGTCGACGGATATGTCGAAACCCTTGTTCCGCACCTGCTGCGCGAAGGTGCGATCCACGGCGGCGACGAAATCCGGCGCACGCAGGCGCAGGTTGTCGTAGGTGATCGCCTTGGCGCGGGTCATCACCCCGAAGGCAAACTGCACGGGGTCGAAATTCCAGAAGCGCGCGACATGCTCGAACCAGACGAGGGACACATCGGCAGCATGCTGGGTCTTCTCGACCTCCTCGCGCCGGCCGGTCTCGTAGAAGGCCAAGGCCCGCTCGATATCGGAATCGCGACGGAAGGCCTCGTAGAGAGCGATGGCGTCCTCCATGGCGAGCTTGGTGCCCGAGCCGATGGAGAAATGGGCCGATCCCTTGGCGTCGCCGATGAGCACCTTGTTTCCCATGACCCAGCGCTTGTTGCGGATCATCGGGAAGTTGCGCCAAACGGAACGGTTGGTGAGAATCTTGTGCCCGTTCAGGAACCAGCCGAAGATCTGCTCCATCAGGGCCGCAGATTCCTCCTCCGTTTTCTGACCGAGTCCGGCACGCTTGAAGGTTTGGGGATCCGTCTCGAAGACCCAGGTGGAGCGGTTCGCCTCGTACTGGTAGGCATGGGCGATGAAAGGCCCCCATTCCGTCTCCTGGAAGATGAAGGTGAAGGCGTCGAGCGGCCGGGTCGATCCCATCCAGGCGAACTTGTTGGGCCTCAGATCCACCTCGGGCTGGAAATGATCCGCATACCGATCCCGGAAGCGGCTATTGATGCCGTCTGCCACGACGACGAGATCCGCATCGGCGAACAGGCTCTCGTCATCGACATCCGCCTGATAGAGCAACCTGACTCCGAGCTCTTCTGCGCGATCCTGGAGGATCAGCAGCAAGGTACGGCGCGAGCAGCCGCAGAATCCGTTGCCGCCGATACGATGCTCGGTTCCTTTGAAGTGGATCGCGATGTCGTCCCAATAGGCGAACTCGCGCGTGATCCTCTGATAGCTCGGCAGATCGTACTTCTCGAAACCGTCGAGGGTCGCATCGGAAAACACGACACCGAAGCCGAAGGTATCGTCGGCGCGATTGCGCTCATAGACCGTGATGTCCGCCCCCGGCTGGAGCTTCTTCATCAGAATGGCGAAATAGAGCCCCGCAGGCCCCCCGCCGATGACCGCCGTTTTCATGTGAAGACGCCTCCAAGGCAAAGTACAATTATTTTAAGCATAAAATAATTGTAAATCAATCTCCGGCTTGGGTTAAATGCGATCGACATTGCCATTTTTGTGCTTGCTGCGCCGCTTCGCGCCCGTGATGCGCCGCTGACATCCATATCGTAATCCGGGTGCCGGGATAACGCACCGTCACCAGGGAGTGCGCCCCCGACATTCAGAAAGGCGCAACCCCTTTCCTCGACGCGACACTCTCATGAGATCATGGCCTCATGGGATTGCTGCGCAGCCATCTGGCGCAGCTGGAACCGCTGCAGCTTGCCGGTCTGGGTCCGCGGAAGAGCGTCGACGTACTCGATGATGCGCGGATATTTATAAGGCGCGATCTCCGCCTTCACATGATCCTGCAGCGCCTTCGTCAGATCGGCGCTGGGACTGACGCCGGAACGCAGGACCACATAGGCCTTCACGACGGTTCCCCGCCCGTCGTCGGGAGCGCCTACCACGCCGCATTCGGCGACCGCCGGGTGCGTGAGGAGCGCCGCCTCGACCTCGGGCCCCGCGATGTTGTAGCCCGCCGAGATGATCATGTCGTCGGAGCGCGCCTGGTACCAGAAGTATCCATCCTCATCCATGAGGTAGGTATCGCCGGTGACGTTCCAGCCATCCTGCACGTACTTGCGCTGCCGCTCGTCGGCGAGATAGCGGCACCCGGTCGGACCGCGCACGGCGAGGCGGCCGATGCTGCCGGGCGGAAGGGTGCGGCCCTCGTCGTCGATGACCGTCGCCTCATATCCGGGAACGGGTGTGCCGGTCGACCCCGGGCGGATGTCCTCCTCGGCCGCCGCAATGAAGATGTGCAGCATCTCCGTCGCGCCGATCCCGTCCATCAGCTTGATTCCGGTCGCTCCTCTCCAGGCCTCGAAGGTGTCTTTCGGCAGCGGCTCCCCTGCGGAAACGCATTTCCGCAGCGAAGAGAGATCGTGGCCTCCCAGCTTGGCCAGCATGGCGCGATACGCGGTCGGCGCCGTGAAGCAGATCGTCGCCTTGTGCTGCCCGATGGCCGGAAGAAGATCGTCGGGGCCCGCCTTTTCCAGCAGCACCGTTGAGGCGCCCACTCTCAAGGGGAACAGGACCAGCCCGCCGAGTCCGAAGGTGAAGGCCAGGGGCGGCGAGCCGATGAAGCGGTCGGTCGGTTCGGGTCGCAGCACGTTGCGGGAGTAGGCATCGCAGATCGCCAGCATGTCGCGATGGAAATGCATGGTGCCCTTCGGCTCGCCGGTCGTTCCGGAGGTGAAGGCGATGAGGCACACATCGTCCGCAGCGGTGTCGACCGCGCCGAATTCGGGCGAGGCTTCGGCCATCAGCGCCTCGAGACCCTCGGCGCCGCCCGAGCCCCAATATGCCACATGCCGCAGATCCGGCGCCATGGTCCTCGCCCGCTCCATCTCCTCCGCGAGGCGGTGGTCGCACAGCGCAATGCCGATTCTGGCCTTGTTCAACGGATAGGCGATTTCCTTGGCGCGCAGCAGCGGCATGGTGGCGACGACCACGCCTCCCGCCTTCAGCACGGCCAGATGGGCCGCAACCATCATCGGGTTGTTGGCGGAGCGGAGCAGAACGCGATTGCCCGGCACGAGGCCGAACCGGCGCACGAGCACATTGGAGATCCGGTTCACCCGCTCCTGGAGTTCGCGATAGGTGAGCGTCTCGGCAGGGCTGATGAGACAGGGCTCGTCGCCCCTGCCCTCATCGACCCACCGGTCGAGGAAGGCCACGGCGCAGTTGAGCCGCTCCGGATACTGAAGCTCGGGACGGGCGAACTGGAAGCTCGGCCGCTGATCCGGTGGCGGAAGGTTGTCCCGTGTGAAGGTATCGACATGTGCCGTGTACGCCATCGCTGCGTTTCCTCTGGTTTCGCCTGACCGACGATGCGCCGCGAGGAGCGACGGGGCTAGGATCGACCTCTTTCAGGACAATGCGTAGCTTCACGTTCGCCAGAGCCTCGGCCGGGGGTCACCGATCAAGCCCCTCCTGCCACCTGATTGTCTGCAGAAAAACTCTGCGTGGCCTTATCCCGAATTTATTTAAAGCCTAAAATATTCCTTGGCAATCCCGGAGATCGAATCTAACATTCGTCCATTGTCGAAAACGGAGTATTCGACAGGATCGTTTTGCGGCAGTATAGCGCCGACCTTCCGTCGAGACGTCTCACGTCCCGGCGGGAACAATGATGCAGCACGGCGAACGTGCGCAGGGAACAGCGACTCGGGAGACCATGATGAACGTGACGATCAAGACCCTTGGCTTGGCAGCGGCCATGACGCTGGCCGCGGCTCCTGCCATGGCGCAGGAGAAGCTGAAGATCGGCCTGCTCCTGACTCTCTCCGGCCCCTCGGCCATTCTCGGCCAGCACGCCCGGGACGGTTTCCAG
>DASRWK010000072.1:0-2648 GCA_035776715.1 Microvirga sp. | reverse complement strand
GCTCGGCGCGGACGCGCCCAAGACCGGCGGAGCTTCAATCGATCTGAAGGTTAATTGAGCGGCATTTGAGCCGCCGGATGCTCAGAGGCTCCCCGCGGCCAGCCGGGCTTGTTGCTTTCGCGCGTACTCCGACAGGGCATAGTTCAGCGCGAAATAGGTCAGCGCGATCATTCCGAACAGCGCGAACACGTGGACCGTCTTGCCGTACTTTCCCATCAGGATCATCCCCTTGCCGGTCAGCTCTTCGATCCCCACCGCCCAGACAAACGACGTGTCTTTGGTCACCGTCGTAAACTGCGAGATCAAAGGCGGGATGATGCAGCGGCCGGCCTGGGGGAGGACGATGTACGTCAGGATCTGCCGGTAATTGAATCCCTGCGATCGAGCCGCCTCCCACTGCCCCTTCGGGATCGCGTTCAGGCCGCCGCGAACGATCTCGGCGATGAGCGCCGACGTGAAGATCGTCATCGCGGCGATCCCCGCGTAAATGGCCGGGAGAGGCGTCATGAACCGCATCGCCAGGATGAACAACAAAAGCGGCGTGTTGCGGACAGCCTCGATGTAGACGACGGCCACCGGCTTGAGCAGCGGGTGGTTTGAATAGCGCGCGATCCCCAGCACCGTGCCGAACGCCATGCTGAGCACGATGGAGGTCACCGCGATGTAAAGGGTCGTGAGCAGCCCCTCGCCCAGAAAGAGGAACACCTCCGGCTTAAAGAGGTCCAAAATCACAGCGAGACCTCCAGCTTGCGCTCCACGCGTCGGGCGTACAAGGCCAGCGGGAGGCAAAGGGACAAGTAAAGCAGCCCCGTGACGATATAGGCCGGCCCGTAGGAGAGGGTCGCGCTCGACCAGGAGTCGGCCCGGTACATGAGCTCCCCGCCCGCGACCATGGCCAGCACGGACGTGTTTTTAATCAAGCTGACGGCCTGGTTGGTCAGGGAGGGGTACATGATTCGCCTCGCCTGCGGCAGAACGATGTGCCGCATCGTCCCCCAGTACGTGAACCCCTGCGCGTAGGCGGCCTCGTGCTGCCCGCGAGGGATGGCCAGGATCCCGGCACGGACCACCTCGGCGATGTATGCGCCGTGATAAATACCGATGGCCAGCACGCCGACCGAGAACACGGGGAGCATCAGCCTCATGTGCGGCAGGCCGTGGTAGAAAAAGAAGACCTGGATGACGAGCGGCGTGTTCTGGATGAGCGAGACGTAAACTCGGCTGATTGCGCGCAGCCCTGAGCTCTTTGACGCGCCGAATATCCCGAGGACGAGCCCGAGCGCGACGGCCAGGGCGAGGGCGAGCAAAGACAGCGCGATCGTCGTCGCGAACCCCGCCGCGAACACAGCCCAGTCGCGGAATAACGCTTGCCACTTGAACCAGGCGAAGGGACCGCTCATTACAGCTTCCACTTCGCGATGAGCTTATCGAGCTCACCCGATCCCTTCATCTCGGCGATCGTGGTGTTCACGAACGTCGCCAGCGCTTCGTTCGACTTCTTCGAGGCGATCCCGTAGTTTTGCGGGCTGAAGCGATCCGGCAGGATCGTCGTCGAGTCGTCCACGTATCCCTGCAGAATGGAGCTGTCGACCGAAAAGCAATCCACGCGCCCGGCGTCGAGCGCGGCCTTGATCTCCGGGTACGTCCCGAACTCGAGGAAGTTCACCTTGATGCCGAGCTTCGCGGCCTCCGTCTGGATCGCCGCCTTGCTCGTCGCGGCCTGAGCTACGCCGACGTTCTTCTCATTGAGATCCTTGAGGCCGGAGATGCCCGAGCTCTTCTTGACCAGGAGGGCGACGCCATCCACGTAGTACGGCTCCGAGAAATTGTAGCTCTTCTTGCGCTCGTCATTGATCGTGAACGTCGCGATGACGAGGTCAATTTCACCGTTGTCCAGGAGCGGGCCGCGCGTCTTCGCGGTGACGGCCTGCAGCTCGACCTTCCCAGGATCACCCACGACTTTCTGAGCAATGGCCCTGGCCAGGTCGATCTCGAAGCCTGTGATCTCGCCGGTCTTCGGGTCCTTGTACCCAAACTTCGGGATGTCGACCTTCACGCCGACCTTCAGCGCGCCGCGGGCCTTGATCGCTTCGACGCCCCCTTGGGCCGGAGCGCCCTTGTCGCCCCCGCCGCCCGGGTTACAGCCCGTGAGCAGCATGACCGTGGCCACGAACATCGAAAGGACGAACGACAGCATCTTTCTCATAGGAGTCTCCCCTGCGCAGAGCAATCGAGGTTGGACCCGTATTCAACGGAGAATACGGCTCAAGAACAGCTTGGCTCGCTCGTGCTGCGGCGCGGTGAAGAAATGCTCGGGCGTCCCCTCCTCGAGGATACAACCCTCATCCATGAACACCACCCGGTGCGCCACTTGTCTCGCGAAACCCATCTCGTGCGTCACGACGACCATTGTGATCCCCTCCTTTGCCAGGTTGACCATGACATCGAGCACCTCCTGGATCATCTCCGGATCGAGGGCCGACGTGGGCTCGTCGAACAGCATGATCTTGGGATGCATATTGAGAGCCCTGGCGATGGCCACCCTCTGCTGCTGACCTCCGGAGAGCTGGGCCGGGTACGCGTCGGCCTTGGCCCTGAGGCCGACCCGATCGAGGTACGCGAGGCCTGACTCCGTCGCCTCCGCCTTG
>DASRWK010000071.1:0-2827 GCA_035776715.1 Microvirga sp. | reverse complement strand
CTCGACCTGCCGGTCGAAATAGGCGGCGAGGCGGGCTGCGCCCTGGCGCGGGCCGGCCTCGTAGAAGGCCCGGCCCAGGGCGGGAAACTTCTCTGCCGCGCCGATCACCATGCGGATCGACGAGATATGCTCGGGCGTGCCCATGCGGCTCAGGTAAGTGCGGCCGAGCTCCGTCAGCACGGAGCGCACGTCCGGGTCGTCGGCGTCCAGCTTGAAGAGAACCTCGGCCAAACCTTGCTTTTCTTCCAGCGTCAGGGCCGAGAACAGGCTCTCCTTGCTGTCGAAGTACACATAGAGCGTTCCTTTGGAGACCCCTGCCGCCTTCGCGATCTCGCCCATGCTGGCGCCGTCGAAGCCGCGTGCCAGGAAGACCTGACGCGCGCCCTCCAGAATCTGGCGACGCTTGGCACTCTCCGGGCCTTCCTCCGCTGGCGGGAAATGGCCGAGGCCGGCTGCTTTGGCGGGAGCGATATCCTTCAGGTCGCTCATGTGTGTTTTGTCACCTCCGGGCTATTGACCGAACGGTTCGGTCAAATCATATGTCGTTCACTTAGTCATTATAGTTCAATGCCGCAAGAATTGACCGAAGCATTCGGTCCGAAGCGGTTCGCGTTGTCGAAAAGAGGGTTCGATGGCTTATCGGGATGAGTTCGAGCAGGGCCGAAAGGGCGCTTCCGAGCCCCTCGCGGATCGACAGCCCGCCCAGACACCAGCAGCGGAGCAGGACGTACCCGCCCAGGATGCGGCTGCGCCAGGGAAGACGAAGTCGCGCAAGAAGCCGATCCTCGCGGCGGTCCTGCTGGGTGCCCTCGCGTTCGGAGGCTATGAAGGCTTCCATTGGTGGACCGAGGGCCGCTTCATGGTCTCGACCGACGATGCCTATGTGCAGGCCGACATTACGATTCTCTCGGCCAAGGTTTCGGGCTACGTGTCGTCCGTGGCGGTCGCGAACAACCAAAGCGTCAAGGCCGGCGACCTGATCGCCAAGATCGACGAAGGCGATTACCGCTTCGCCCTGCAGGCAGCCGAGGACAAGCTCGCCACCCAGGAAAGCGCCATCGAGCGCATAGGGCGGCAGATCGAGGCCGGCCGCGCTTCTGTGGCTCAATCCGAGGCGCAGATCGCAGCGGCACAGGCCGAGTTCGAGCGGGCTCAAAGCGATTATGCGCGCCAGCAGCAGCTCGCCCGCTCCGATTACACCAGCCGCGCTTCCCTGGAGAATGCCAAGGCTGCCCGGGACCGCGCCGAGGCGAACGTCAAAAGCGCCCAGGCGGCGCTCGCGGCGGCCGAGGCGAATGTCGAGGTGCTCGCCGCGCAGCAGAACGAAGCCCGGCGCGTCGCCGCCGAACTGCAGACTGCCGTCGCGAAGGCTGAGCGCGATCTCTCCTTCACGGAAATCCGTGCTCCGGCTGATGGTGTGATCGGCAACAAGGCCGTCGAAGTCGGCACATTCGTGCAGCCGGGCGCACGTCTGGCCGCTCTGGTGCCGCTGACGAGCGTGCATGTGGATGCCAACTTCAAGGAGACGCAGCTCGCCTCCCTTAGGGTCGGCCAGAAGGTGAGGATCGAGGTCGATGCCTTCCCCGATGCGGACATCGTCGGCACGGTGGAGAGCGTTTCGCCCGCCTCCGGCGCCGTGTTCAGCCTGTTGCCGCCCGAGAACGCCACCGGCAACTTCACAAAGATCGTGCAGCGTGTGCCCGTGCGCGTGGCCGTGAGCCCCGAGGTCGCTCAGCAGGGCCTGCTTCGCCCCGGCCTCTCGGTGGTCGTCGACGTGGATACGCGCACCTCGGCGGAGCCGCAGAAGACCGCCAGCGCCAAACGGTAAGAGCAGAGAACGCCGACATGGCCGCATCTGCCGCCATCGCGAACACGCCCAAGACAGCCTTGCCGGCTGCACAGCCTGCGCAGGTGAGTCCGCGCAGGACCTTCGCGTTCTTCTGCATGGTCTTCGGCATGTTCATGGCGATCCTGGACATCCAGATCGTCTCGGCCTCGCTCGCCGAGATCCAGGCGGGTCTCTCCGCCTCTTCGGACGAAATCTCCTGGGTGCAGACGAGCTACCTGATCGCGGAAGTGATCATGATCCCGCTCTCGGGCACGCTCTCGCGCGTGCTCTCCACGCGCTGGATGTTCGTCATCTCCGCGGGCGGCTTCACGTTCATGAGCTTCCTGTGCGCGACCGCCACCAACATCGATCAGATGATCGTGTACCGCGCGCTGCAGGGCTTCATCGGCGGCGGCATGATCCCGACCGTGTTCGCCTCCGCCTTCACCGTCTTCCCGCCCGAGAAGCGGCCCGTGATCTCGCCGCTCATCGGCCTCGTGGCGACGCTCGCGCCTACGATCGGACCGACCCTCGGCGGCTATCTGACGGACCTGTTCTCGTGGCACTGGCTGTTCCTCGTGAACATCGTGCCGGGAATCTTCGTGACGGTCTCCACCTATCTCCTGGTCGATTTCGACGAATCCGACTTCGAGCTATTCAAGAGCTTCGACTGGGCCGGCCTCGGCTTCATGGCGGCGTTCCTCGGAAGCCTCGAATACGTGCTGGAGGAGGGACCGAACAACGACTGGTTCCAGGACGAGGCAGTGCTGATCCTCACCATCGTCTGCGCCGTCGGAGCGGTGGGCTTCTTCTACCGGGCGTTCACCGCCAAGCAGCCCATCGTGGACTTGCGGGCCTTCGCCGACCGCAACTTCCTGGCGGGCTCATGCTTCAGCTTCGTCATGGGCATCGGCCTCTACGGCCTGACCTATCTCTACCCGATCTATCTTGCCCGCGTGCGCGGCTACTCGTCCCTGCAGATCGGCGAGACCATGTTCG
>DASRWK010000070.1:0-5094 GCA_035776715.1 Microvirga sp. | reverse complement strand
GCGATGTCTTTCGCCTGCAGGATCGCGAGCGGCGTCTCGATCATCGCCCAGACACGGACCGTTTCCGGCGCGCCCAGCGCGCGCAGGCGCCGGCCCGCCTCCAGCACATTCTCGGGCGTGGAGACCTTGGGCAGAAGAACCGCATCCGGCACCGCCGCGGCAGCGGCCGGCAGATCCGCCTCCCCCCAGGCCGTGCCGAGTCCGTTGACCCGTATGACAAGCTCCCGCGGGCCATAGCCGCCCGCCTTCACGGCCGCGCAAACCGCATCGCGCGCCTGCGCCTTCATCTCGGGCGCGACCGCATCCTCCAGGTCGAAGATCACGGCGTCGGCGGGAAGAGTCTTCGCCTTTTCCACGGCGCGGGCATTGGAGCCCGGCAAATAGAGTGCGCTGCGGCGGGGGCGAATCGCGATCATGATGGTTCCTCGGTGGCTCGACCGGTTTTAATGACGCGCGAGACATCGCGCAAAGGAGAAGCAGGTCATGTGGGTTGCGGGCGTGGATGGCTGCCGGGCCGGGTGGATCGCGGCTTTCATGGAAGTGGGCGATCCCGCCTCCGCCCGCATCGCGGTCGCGTCGAAGCTCGCTGCCATCGTTGACGCGCCGGAGAGGCCCGCGGTGGTCGCCGTCGACATCCCCATCGGCCTGCCCGAGCGGACGGAAGGCTCCGGTCGCGTTCCCGAACAGCTCATCCGTCCGCTTCTCGGACAGCGGCAATCCTCCGTCTTCGCCATTCCGTCGCGGCAGGCGGTGTATGCGGTCGATTACGGCGAGGCCTGCGCCCTGGCGCTCGCCACTTCCGATCCCCCGAGAAAGGTGTCCCGGCAGGGTTTCGGCCTCTTTCCGAAGATCCGGGAGGCCGATACTCTGCTGCGGGCGAGGCCCGGATTGGCGGAGAGACTCGTCGAAGTGCATCCCGAGCTCGCCTTCTGGGCGCTGAACGGCGGAGAGGCCCTCGACGAGCCCAAGAAGGTGAAGGGCGTTTCCTTCGAGCCCGGCATGCGCCTGCGCCGGACGCTTCTGATGCAATCAGGCCTCCTGGCGGAAGCACTCGTCGCCTCTTCCCCGCCTCCGGGTGCCGCGGCCGACGACCTGCTCGATGCGCTGGCGGGGTTGACCGTGGCCCTCGATCTCGCGACAGGTGGAGGGCAATCTGTTCCCGACCCGCCAGGCCGCGACGCCCACGGCCTGCCGGTCGCCATCTGGACGCTCAGAAGCCCGCCATGACGATCACCCGCGCCGATATCGAAGAAGCCCACGCCCGCATCGCCCCCCATATCCGCCGCACGCCGGTGATGAATCTCCAGGAGGCTTTCGGCCACCCGGGACCGGTGAGCCTGAAGCTGGAATTCCTGCAGCACGCGGGCTCCTTCAAATCCCGCGGCGCCTTCAACACGCTGCTCTCGAACCCCGTCCCGGTGGCGGGCGTCGCGGCGGCCTCCGGCGGCAATCACGGAGCTGCAGTGGCCTATGCGGCCCGCCGCCTCGGCGTGAGGGCCCGCATCTTCGTTCCGGAGATCTCCAGCCCGGCGAAGATCGCCGTCATCCGCTCCCACGGGGCGGAGGTGGTGATCGGCGGCGCGCGCTACGCGGACGCGCAGGAAGCCTGCGATGCCTACGTGGCCGAGAGCGGCGCGCTGCGCATCCATCCCTTCGCCGCCGAGAGCACCATCACCGGCCAGGGCACGGCGGGACTCGAATGGGAGCAGGACGCACCTGCCCTCGACACGGTTCTCGTGGCGGTGGGCGGCGGCGGGCTCATCGCCGGCATCGCGAGCTGGTGTGCGGGCCGCGTGAAGGTGGTGGGCGTGGAGCCGGAAGGCTCGCGCGCCCTGCATGCGGCGCTGCAGGCCGGGAAACCTGTCGATGTGGAGGTGGATTCGGTGGCGGCGGATTCGCTCGGGGCCCGCAACACGGGCGATCTCGTTCACGCCATCTGCAGCCGGACGGTCGATCATGTGGCCCTCGTGACCGACGCATCCATCCGCGAGGCGCAGGCGACGCTCTGGCGCGACTATCGCATCGCGTCGGAGCCCGGCGGGGCGGCCGCACTGGCGGCCTTGATTTCGAGGGCGTATAAACCCGAACCCGGCGAGAGAATCGGCGTGCTCCTCTGCGGAGCCAATGTCGAACTCATCAAGCTCGCCGAACTGACGCATTGACAGCGAAGGATCCGCCTATGTTTCCTCAGCGCCTGACCGACGGCTACCGCTCCTTCCTCGGCGAACGCTTTCCACGCGAGAAGGACCGCTTCGAGGCCCTCGCGGAGAAAGGCCAGTCACCGGAGGTGATGGTGATCGGCTGCTGCGACAGCCGCGTCTCGCCGGAGGTGATCTTCGACGCGAGCCCGGGGGAGTTGTTCGTGGTGCGCAACGTGGCCAACCTCGTGCCGCCCTTCGAGACCGGCGGCGATTATCACGGCACCTCGGCGGCCCTCGAATTCGCCGTGCAGGCCCTGCGCGTGAAGCACATCGTGGTGCTGGGGCATGCCCGCTGCGGCGGCGTGCGTGCCTTCGCGGACGAGACCGCTCCCCTCTCGCCGGGTGACTTCATCGGCCGCTGGATGAGCCTGATCAAGCCCGCGGGCGAGCGCCTCGGGCCGCACAACGGCGATCTGGAGGAATACCTGCCGCGCCTCGAACTGGCTGCCATCGAGAACAGCCTGAAGAACCTGATGACCTTCCCCTGCGTGCGCATCCTGGTGGAGCGCGGCAAGCTGCATCTGCACGGCGCCTATTTCGGGGTTGCCACCGGCGTTCTGCTGGTGCGCGATCCGGAAACCGGAGAGTTCAAGCCTGCCGTGGAGGACGTGCCGCAGCGCGTCTCGATGTTCTCCGCCAGCGATGCGGGATCGCTCTAGGACAAAGGATTTCAACACCGCGTGACGGGAAGGCGCCGCGGCGGCGCAAGCGGAACCATTGGCCCCACACAGGGTTCACCCACAACACGGATATCGTGTTGGGAGTCGATCCGTGTTGTGTTGCGGCAAGGCTCATTCCGGCACTTGTGCCATCGCTGTCGCCAGTCTCGTCTGCGGTCTGCACACCGCATCGCTGCCACTGGTCGCGCAGCCTTTGCCGCAGCCCGCGGATCAACCGGCGACCGATGCCGGGGCCAGCTTCGACGAACGGTTTTCTCCTCAGCTCAGAGCTCGGCCGGTTTTTACGCATCCTGAGATCCAGGAGCTGCTCGCGTCGCTGCCGACGACGACGGATTCCGCCGAAACCCGCGCCGCCGAGGCGGAGCCGGAGCCTCCGCCGGCGGAAAACACCGCTTCCGTAGCGGTCCGGGAGCCGCCCCCCGAAGCTGTCGCTTCTGCCCCGAACCAGGAGATGGAGCTGCCGGAATTCCCGCCGCCGCCGACCCCCGCGGAGGTGGTCCTGCCATCGCCCGAAGAGCTCGCGAAGGAACTCGCGGACGCAAGCCCGCCCCCGCTGCCCGCAAGCCCATCGGAGCCCCATCGCCAGGCGCAAGCATCGAAGCCAGCGGTGTCGGAAACCCGGACCACGGGGAAGCCGCCCCCGAACAGGCGCGCGGAGCGAAGAGCCGCCACCACGAAGAAGCAGGCAGCACCCCAGAACAATCCGGCCGTCACCGGCGCGATTCCCACCTGCCCGGCGGGAGCGAGCTGCGTCTCGCAGCAGCAGACCTTCGCGATCTTCTTCGGCTTCATCGCCGGCGCCTTTCTCGGAGGTCCGATCGGCGCCATCGCCGGCGGAGCGGCAGGAGCCATCATGACCTCCGGTACTGCGCCGAGGACAGATCCCGCTTCCGCTCCGAAGCGATAGGAGCGACGCGGCGCCCCGCTTCCGCACCAGCGCAATGAAAAAGGCGGCCGAGGGCCGCCTTTCGGTCGAGATCGACACCGATGAGAATCAGGCAGCCTGCTTCTTTGCCTTCAGCAGGCCGCGATTGGCCATGGCTTCGGCGATCTGCACGGCGTTCAGGGCCGCGCCCTTGCGGAGATTGTCGGAGACGCACCAGAAGGCGAGGCCGTTCTCGACCGTGATGTCCTCGCGGATGCGGGAGATGTAGGTGGCGTCCTCGCCCGCCGCCTCGTGGGGCGTGATGTAGCCGCCGGGCTCGCGCTTATCGACCACCATGATGCCGGGAGCGGCGCGCAGGATCTCGCGGGCCTCGTCCGCCGTGATCGGCTTCTCGAATTCCACGTTCACCGCTTCCGAGTGGCTGATGAAGACCGGCACGCGCACGCAAGTCGCGGTGAGCTTGATCTTCGGGTCGAGAATCTTCTTGGTCTCGGCCGTCATCTTCCACTCTTCCTTCGTGTACCCGTCCTCCATGAACACGTCGATGTGCGGGATCAGGTTGAAGGCGATGCGCTTGGGGAACTTCTTCTCCTGCACGTCCTGCAGCGAGTAGAGCGCCTTGGTCTGGCGGTCGAGCTCGTCCATGCCGTCCTTGCCCGCGCCGGAGACCGACTGGTAGGTGGCGACGACCACACGCCTGATGGTGGCGCGGTCATGAAGAGGCTTCAGCGCCACGACGAGCTGCGCGGTGGAGCAGTTGGGGTTCGCGACGATGCCCTTCTTGATGTCGCGGAGCGCCTCGGCGTTCACCTCCGGCACCACCAGCGGCACCTCCGGGTCGTAGCGCCAGGCGGAGGAATTGTCGATCACCACCGCGCCCTGGGCTGCGATCTTGGGCGACCATTCCTTGGACACCTCGCCGCCGGCAGACATGAGGCAGAGATCGACATCCGAGAAATCATAAGTGTCGAGCGCCTTCGTCTTCAGGGTCTTGTCGCCGTAGGACACCTCCGTTCCCTGGCTGCGGCGCGAAGCCAGAGCCACCACCTCGTCGGCCGGGAAGGCCCGCTCCGCGAGGATGCTCAGCATCTCGCGGCCCACATTGCCGGTCGCACCCACGACGGCGATCTTGTAACCCATTGGACTTCTCCTGTTATCGCTCTCCCCGGAACATTGAAGAACCCTCTTCGGGTGTCGCCTCTCGCCCCGACGGGAGAGAGGACCGGGGACGACGAGGCTTATTCGGCCGTCGTTTTCACGGCCGTCGTGGCGGTTTTCGTTTTGCTCGTCGTGAGGGTGAGCAGCGCCATTGCCTTCGTCCATTCGC
>DASRWK010000069.1:0-8758 GCA_035776715.1 Microvirga sp. | reverse complement strand
CGCTGCGGCGCCTATCCGGGGATCGTCGCGGCGGTTGCCGACGCAGCAGGGAGGGCCTGACCATGCTTCCCTTCACTTTCGAGAAGGTTCGGACCGAGCAGGACGCGATCCGCGCCGCTGCCGCGGGCGCCCGCTACATCGCAGGCGGCACCACCCTGATCGACCTGATGCGTGACGAGGTGGAGCGCCCTGAGCGTCTGGTCGACATCAATGCCCTGCCGATGGCCGAGATCCGCGCGGACGGCCAGGACCTTGTGATCGGCGCACTTGCCCGCATGAGCGATGTCGCGGCCCATCCGGAGACGAAGCGCCTCCAGCCCCTGATCGCCGAGTCCCTGATCGAGGGCGCCTCGCCGCAACTGCGCAACATGGCCTCGATGGGCGGCAACCTGCTGCAGCGGGTGCGCTGCCCCTACTTCCGGATGCTGGACGCGGCCTGCAACAAGCGCGATCCGGGCTCGGGCTGTTCGGCCATCGACGGCTTCAATGCAGGCCATGCTATCCTCGGGACCAGCGACCATTGCGTTGCCACGCACCCGTCCGACGTTGCGGTCGCTCTGGTCGCGCTCGGCGCCACGATGCGGGTGCGAGGGCCAGGTGGCGAGCGCGCCTTCCCGGTCGAGGAACTCTTCCGGCTTCCTGGCGACGCGCCGCATCTCGAGCACACCCTGCGTCCCGGCGAGCTGATCGTCGAGATCCGGGTGCCCGGCGGGCCCTACGCGCGTCAGGCGCGCTATCTCAAGGTGCGAGACCGTGCCTCCTACGAGTTCGCGCTCGTGTCGGCGGCCGTGGCGCTGGAGATGGACGGCGGGACCATCCGGCAGGCGCGTGTTGCCGTCGGCGGCGTCGGCACCCGTCCATGGCGCATGCGCGCGGTGGAGGAGGCGTTGAGCGGCAAAGCCGCAGACCGCACTGCCTTCGAGGCGGCGGCTCACCTTGCGCTTGAGGGAGCCCGCCCGCTTTCACACAACCACTACAAGGTCGAACTGCTGCCGCGGACCATCGTCCGGGCGCTCGAGATGGCGGGAGGGACAGCATGACCATCACCTCGATTGGGAAACCGGTGACCCGCGTCGACGGGCGGGCCAAGGTCACGGGTGCCGCGCGCTATACGGCCGACTTCAACCAGCACGCCCAGCTTCATGCCGTGATCGTCAGCGCGACGGCAGGCCTCGGCCGGGTGACGGCGTTGGACGAGGCGCCGGTGCGGGCCATGCCGGGGGTCGTGGAGGTCATCAGTCATCTCAACGCCCCGCGCCTGGCCTATGCTCCCCACAAGAGCTTCATCGATCCGGCCGTCGGGGAGCGGCTCCATGTCCTCCAGGACGATCAGGTCCGGTTCTACGGCCAGCCCGTTGCGGTCGTTGTGGCGGACACGCTCGACCACGCGGAGCGTGCCGCCAATGCGCTGCGCATCACCTATGCGGCCGAGAGGCCCGTCGTCGACCCGCGCGATCCGAAGGCGCAGGCAATCGAACCTTCCGGCTCCAGAGGGCATTCCCACGCGGCCCGCGGGGATGCCGATCGGGCGCTGGCGGATGCCCCTGTGAAGGTCGACGGGACCTACGATATGGCACGCGAGAACCACAACCCGATGGAGCCGCACGCGGTCGTCGCCGCCTGGGACGGCGATAGGCTGACCTTGTGGAGCAAGAGCCAGTTCGTGGTGAACGAGCAGGCCGAGATCGCGGCGATCTTCGGGCTGCCGGTCCAGAACGTGCAGGTGATCTGCCCCTTCATCGGCGGAGCCTTCGGGACGTCCCTGCGCACATGGCCTCACGTGACGCTCGCGGCCATGGCGGCGCGGCAGGTCGGGCGGCCCGTCAAGCTCGTCCTGACCCGCAGGCAGATGTTCTTCACCACCGGCCATCGGCCGCGCACCCTGCAGCGCGTCGCCATCGGAGCGACCTGGGACGGAAAGATCACGGGCATCATCCATGAGGGCAACGGCGAGACGAGCCGCTACGAGGAGTTTACCGAGGCGCTGCTTGCCGCCACGAGCTACATGTATTCGTGCCCCAACGTGCGGACGAGCTATCGGCTTACGCCGCTCGACATCGGGACGCCCAACCACATGCGGGGCCCGGGTGAGGCGAGCGGGATCTTCGCTCTTGAAACCGCTCTCGACGAGCTCTCCTACGCGCTGGGCATCGACCCGATCGAGTTGCGCCGCCGCAACGAGCCGGCGATGGACGAGGGCGAGAACAAGCCCTTCTCCAGCCGCTCGCTGGTGCAGTGCTACGAACGCGGCGCCGAGCGCTTCGGCTGGTCCCGGCGCACCCCGGCACCGCGCTCGATGCGGGACGGTCGGCTGCTGGTCGGCATGGGCGTCGCCTCCGCCACCTACCCGGTCTGGTATCTCCCGACGAGCGCCCGCGTCCGGCTGTATGCGGACGGCACCGCCACGGTCGAGGTCGCGGCAAGCGACATGGGGCCGGGCACCTACACCTCGATGACGCAGGTGGCCGCCGAGACGCTCGGCATCCCGATCGAACAGGTTCGCGTCAGCATCGGGCGCTCAGACTTCCCGCCCGCGCCGCCGCATGGCGGCTCCATGACGATGGCCTCGGTGGGCTCGGCGGTTCGCGCTGCCTGCCTGGCGGTGCGCGACGAGGCCACGCGGCGTGCCGTTGCCGACCAGCGCTCACCCGTTTTCGGAGCAGCCCTGGATGGCGTCGAATGGATCGGCGGAAGCGTACGCCGGCTCGGGGATTCCTCATCCGGCCAACCCTACCGCGACGTCGTGGCGAGCAGCGGTCAGCCGGTTGAGGCCCATGCCACCAACCAGCGCGATGCCGAGGCTGCCAGCCGTTACTCCATGCATTCGTTCGGGGCCGTGTTCGCGGAGGTGGCGATCGACCCCGACGTCGGCACGATCCGGGTGAGGCGGGCCCTCGGTGCCTATGGAGCAGGTCGCATCGTCAACCCGCTCCTGGCGTCGAGCCAATGCACCGGGGGCATGATCGGCGGGATCGGGATGGCCCTGATGGAGCAGACGGCCCTCGATGCGCGCGACGGACGTCCCGTCAACGCTCATATGGCCGATTACCTCATGCCTGTGAACCTCGATATCGGGCAGCTCGAGGTGCAGTTCGTCGACGAGGTCGATCCGCACGTCAACACGCTCGGAGTGAAGGGTCTGGGCGAGATCGCCCTCGTCGGAATGGCTCCTGCGATCGCCAATGCGATCCACCATGCGACAGGCAAACGTGTGCGTCACCTGCCGATCCGCATCGAGGATGTGCTGACCGCCTGAGGCGGAACGGGTGGGCGGACGATCCGGATCGGCCTAGGCCGCCTTGCGGCAGGCATCGCGGATCGTCTCCCCGATCTGCCGACGCGCCGCATCGATGGCCTGCTCGCGGGCCTCCGGTCCGAAGGCCAGCCTTTCCGCCCGGATGAACGTGACGTCCGTGATGCCCATGAAGCCGAGAAGGTTGCGTAGATGAGGCTCCTGCGAGTCCATCACCTGCGCCGGTCCCTCGCTGTACAATCCGCCGCGACTCGCGATGACGATGGCACGCTTGCCCGTGAGCAGACCCTCGGGGCCGGTCTCGCTGTAGCGGAAGGTGATGCCGGCCCGCAGCACGTAGTCGAACCAGGCCTTCAGGGCCGACGGAATGCCGAAGTTGTACATCGGAGCTCCGATGACGATCGTATCGGCTGCTTGAAGCTCCGCGATGAGGTCGTTCGAAAGGGTGAGGGCGGCGAGCTGGGCATGGCTCGTCGGCTCGGCCCCGCGGAGTGCCGTGACCGCATCCTCGTCCAAATGAGGGACCGGGCTTCGGATGAGATTGCGGAAGACGAATCGGAGCTGAGGATCCTGTGAGCGCAGGCGGGTGACCGTTTCCTCGATGAGCTGATTCGAGACGGAAGATACACCGAGCACGCTGCTGGCGATCACGAGAATTGTGGACATGGGAAAAGCCCTCCAAGGCTTCTGGTGGCATCGGTCCGATCGAGGTAATGGTTCCTCAAACGCAGCAGAAGGCGCATGATCTGCACCATGCTGTTGCTCTGAGAGGAACACTGCCGTGCCCGAGTTGGAGGACCTGAGGAGCTTCGTGGAGGTCGTCGAGAGCGGCGGGTTCAACCGCGCCGCGGCCCGCCTGGGCGTCTCCAAGTCGATCGTCAGCCGGCGGATCACGCGTCTGGAGGCCGATCTCGGCACCCGCCTCCTCACCCGGAGCACACGGGGTATCAGCCCGACCGAGGCCGGGGTCGAGTTCAAGGCACGATGCGAACGGATCCTGGCCGAACTCGAGGAAGCGCGCGACGCCGTCGCGCAGCAGGGCCGGTCCGTGCGCGGCCGTCTCCGCTTGTCCGCCCCGATGGCCTTCGGCGTGCGGCACCTGGCGCCGGTCCTGGCGGACCTGGCGCGGCTCCATCCCGCTCTCGAGCTGGACGTGTCGTACACCGACCGGGTGGTGGACCTGCTCGGGGAGCGGTTCGATGCCGCGATCCGCATCGGCTCCCTGAGGGATTCCAGCCTCGTGGCCCGTCGGATCGCGCCTGTTCACGCGGTGGTGGTCGCAAGTCCCGCCTACCTGTCCCGTCACGGGCGGCCGAGGACGCCGCAGGATCTCACCGCACACGAATGCTTGATCTATACGGGCAGCCTTGTGCCGGAATGGCAGTTTCGATCGGGCAAGCGCCCGACCTCGATCCGGCCGGAGGGGCGACTGAGGTCCGACAGCGGGGAAGCCATCCTTCAATGGGCGATCGCGGGGCTCGGGATCGCGGACGCTCCATCGTTCCTGATCGCGGACGCCATCGAGAGCGGCGCCCTTGAACCCCTCCTGCTGGATTATCAGCGGCCCGAGTACGGCATCCACGTTGTGCGGCCGCCGGGCTCCCGCGTTCCGGGCAAGGTCCGGGTCCTGATCGACACGCTCGTCGAGCGTTTCGGAGGAACGCCTGACTGGGATCGGTGCCTGGTCAGAGCCGGTGACCGGAAGCATGTCGTCCAGGACATTCCCCAGGGAGCCGGACCATCGACGTGAAGCGGCTCCGATCGGCATAGCCGCACAGGATCGCGACCCCCATCAGGGACATGTCCGGATCCGGAGGCAGGTATGGCGGGAGGTGCCGCATTCTTGACGGCGAGCCGGATCCACTTCGCCGAAAAATGCTCCAGCTGCGGCACCAGGTGTTGCCCAGGTGTTGTCTCGGCCTGCCCATGGATTTGAAGACGACGGCTGCCGCCGGACGCGAAAAGCCCCGCCTCCAGTCTAGGGGGCGGGGCTTCGTTCGAATCCTTGGTCGGAACGAAGCTGAATCCGAGGATCGTTCCTGCAACCGAAAGCTGGGCGAAACCGAGAGCCGGGCTTTTCGCCAAAACGGGTCAGGATACCCCCCGGTTCGAATCAGACTTCCAGACCGGGGGACAGCCTGTCGTGCAGTTTAGAAGTCCGACTCTAAATGGGCCGAAATCGCGGGTTTCTCGCAGAATACTTTGACTTGAATTGTCGAAAAGCCTGACCTTCACGGGGGTGTTTGGCCGAAAAGTCTGACCCTCCGAACCAGCGGTTGCATGGAGGCAGAGTGCTGCGCGCCGACCCGATGCCGCCGGTGGGATCGCAGGCTATCCTTGACTGTGACAAGGATGCATGCGGGCGAGGGGGACTTCGGATGGCGGCAGGGTTCAACAAGCCCCCTGGGCGGCTCGCACTCGGGGCCATGCTGCATGCGGAACGGCGTGGGGATTACCCCACCCTGCGGGCTCACCTCAAGCTCAACGGGGAACGGGTGAGAACCTCGCCGGATGCCTCAGTCCGGGAGGAATTTGCGGCGCTGGTGGCACGGACGGCGGAGGCGTTCGAGTATGAGAGGATCCATGGTGAATGGAGCCTCCTCAAGTGGGACGACCCCGTCAATCAGGACTGGATCAGCCGAGGAATCCTCAACATCCCGGATGCGGTGTCACTTGCCGCCAAGAGAGGGGTTGCCCTTCGGGTTCCCTGATTGGCTCGTGTTCGCGTAAGCGATAGCCGCATCCGCAGCAACGTCGGGGTCGGAGAAGGCGTGGCCGCCGTCGAGGCCGCGTCCCATCACGACAAGCGGCGTGCGGGACTCGGCTGCGATCAAGGTAAGGAATTGGGACGGGAAATCCTGATCGTCGATTACGTCGAATCTTTCGGCGTCGCACTTCCTGATTTCCTCGAGAACCCGTTCGTGCTCCTCCTTGCTGCCGTACCAGCGTTCGAAGAATTCGATGTCACCAAGAGCCTTCAGCAGTCCGGGCCTGTCGGTGTAGGCACCGGATACGAACCCGCGAGGACTTATCACGAAGACGTAGTTCTTCCCCTCGTACGTGAATTCCCCAATCCGCAGCATCTGGCATCCTAAGCAGCAGTGACCGGGGCTTTCCTAAATGACTTCCTCCGGGAGTGCCATCCTCACGAGCCCATAGGATCCGAGCGCATCGACGGCTTCGTCGTAGGAAACTTGGCTCGAACCAAGGCAGACTTTGTCGGCTTGAGGCTGCATGGCAGCCATGCTGATTGAAGCTGCTGTTAGGTGTTTGAAAGCAGTTTCAGGACCGCCGCCACTATGGCCTCTGGCCGGTCTTCCTGAACAAGATGACCCGAGTCCGGGACCGGGACACAAGCGTGGTCCGAGATTGCCTCGGCCAGGGCCACTCCCTTCTCGAAGGGAATCCACTCGTCCTTTTCGCCCCAGAGGACCGTAACGGGACAATCCATCTTGCAATAGAGCCCCTGGACCTCATCGGTAAACCGCTGATCCATCTGCGCGATCTGCCGATAGAAGGCCGGCTGGCCGACCGGTCCGAGCCAGGGGGCGCTGTAGATCTCCATAGCCTCGTCCGACAACGGCTTGTGAGCCGCAGTCTGCAAGTAGGCCCGCAAGAGGGCGCGGTGCATATAATCGGGCATCCCTGAAAATGCAGCCTCGTGCCTGCGCACATGCTGAACGAAGGGCGATCCCCAAGGGGCCAGGGCAACGGCATCGAAAATCGTCAGTGAGGCGTAACGCAGCCCGTTCAGATAGTAGGCCCGCAGTGCCGTGGCCCCGCCGAAATCATGCGCGAGAACATCGGGGCGTTCGAGGCCCCAGTCCCGGAACAGGGTCGCGAGAACCCTGTTCTGCACGGCCAGAGACACATCCTGGCCGTCGCGCATCTCGGATTGCCCGTAGCCGACCAAGTCAAAGAAATAGATGGTTCTGCGGTCAGCGAGTTGCGGCACGATCCGACGCCAGACCTGCGAGGAGAAAGGCGTGCCGTGAATGGCAACGAGCGGCGGTCCGTCCCCGCACGTGCCCCATCTGATGGCGTTGCTCTCGATGATCGACGTGTTCGGCAGTTCCAGCATCGGCACGACTCATATTGTCATTTAGCAAAATGACGATACGATGGAGCGATGGACAGATCAATCCAGATCAAGGCGACGGCCAGCGAGGTCCGAATGGCAATCCTGCGTCTGCTGGCAGACCCGGAAAGGCATTTCGGGCATCAATGGTCAGCCGACCCGATAGAGTTCGGAGTGTGCATGACTCTGATCGCCGAGGCGGTGGCCATCGCGCAGCCTACGGCCAGCAGGCACTTGGAGATCCTGAAGCAGGCTGGCTTCATCACGGTGCGGAAGCACCAGAAATGGTCATACTGCAAACGGGACGAGGCCGTGATCCAGGACTATCTGGCCTGGCTGCGCAAGGAGCTTTCTGCGCAGCCATAGGGCAGCATTGGACTCCATTGCGCCACTCACTCCAGAAATGTAGCCGGAGAATACCCAACGGGCGGGATCAAATCAGGGTGCTGCGCCGCGCCGCGGAAAGCCCCGCGATATGGCTCTGTAACGCCGGAGCGCCAAGACCACCCAGCACAGCCCACACCGCCAGTGCGATCAGCACACCCCAGAGCGCAATGTCGTCGAGAGCGAACGTGACCAAGATCGCCGCCAGCACGCACACGAGCGCTAACCGCATCACGCGACGGCCGCCATTGAATCCTTATTCCGAGGGCCGAGTCCTGCAACGGTCGATGCAACCCAGGGATGTGCCGACCCGAGAGTCAGGCTTTTCGCCGATTCGAGTCAGGATACCCCCCGGTTTGAGTCAGACTTCAAGACCGGGGGACACAGCCCATCCCTTACACGTCGAGATTCGCCACTGAGAGCGCGTTCTCCTGAATGAACTCGCGGCGGGGCTCCACCACGTCGCCCATGAGCTTCACGAACAGGTCGTCGGCGTCGGTGGTGTCCTTCACCTTCACCTGAAGCAGCGAGCGCACGTCGCGGTCGAGGGTGGTCTCCCAGAGCTGCTGGGCGGTCATCTCGCCGAGGCCTTTGTAGCGCTGGAGCTGCAGGCCCTTGCGGCCGGAGGCGATGACGGCGTTGAAGAGCGAGAGCGGACCGTCGATCTGCATCTCGTCGTTCTTGCGCACCAGCTTCGCGGGCTTGGCATAGACGTCCTGCAGGGACTTGGCGCGCTCGTCGAGCTTCTTCGCCTCCTGGCTGGCGATCAGGGCCTGATCGAGAACGGCCGTCTGCGTCACGCCGCGCACGGTGCGCGAGAAGACATAGCCGCCTTCGCTCACCTGACCCGTCCAGCCGCGCTCGAGCTCTTCCGAGATCGCATCGAGGCGCGTGGCGATGTAGGTGGCGGCCGCGGGGCCGCGTTCGGAATCCTCCACCACGTCCGGGCGCAGCGCGCCGGCAATCGCCGCCTGCTCGACGACCTTGCGGTTGTAGCGCGTATGCAGGTTGTTCAGAACCTGGCGAACGAGGCGCGCCTCGTC
>DASRWK010000068.1:0-3379 GCA_035776715.1 Microvirga sp. | reverse complement strand
TGGGGTGGAAACACCAGCTCGGGTGAGGTCGCGCTGCCACCTCACCCCGAAGCGCTTGCGCGCTTCGCCCCTCCCCTTGAGGGGGGGAGGGTAGGAAACGGTCAGCTCGACAAAGCCGCGCTGAAAGCCCTTATATTGTGTCTCATCATGTCAATGTAAGTGCCGGCTGGGCCGTCCGGCTCGGAAAGGGCGTCGGAATAGACCCGTTCTCCGATCCTCGCTCCGGTTTCCTTGGCGATCCGCTCCATGAGGCGGGCATCGGAGACGTTTTCCACGAAGACGGCAGCGATCTTCTCGCGCTTGATCTGCTGGATGATGCGGGCCACGTCCTTGGCCGAAGCCTCGGCCTCGGTGGAGACGCCCTGCGGGGAAACGAAGGCGATCCCATACGCGGCCCCGAGATAGCGGAAGGCATCATGGGAGGTGATGATCCTGCGGCGCTCTTGAGGGATGCCCGCCACGAGGCCTTTCACCTCGCCTTCGAGAGCATCGAGCTTGGCGAGATACGCGGTGGCGTTGCTCTCGTAGGCCGCTTTGCCTTCGGCATCCGCGGCGATCAGGGCGTCTCTGATATTGCCCACGTAGATTTTGGCGTTGCCGATGTCCTGCCAGGCATGGGGATCGATGCCGTGGCCGTGTTTGTGGCCATGGCCATGGTGATCGTCATCCCCCTCGATCAGCTTCGCACCCTTGGCAGCCTCGATCTTGGCGGCCCTGGTGCCCGAGGATTTGACGAGACGGTCGATCCAGCCCTCGAACTTCAGGCCGTTGGTGAAGATGATTCTGGCTTCGGTCAGGCGGCGTCCGTCGGCAGGCGTGGGAGCGTAGACGTGGGCATCCCCGTTCGGCCCGACCAGGGTCGTCACCTCCACGCGCTCGCCGCCCACATTGCGCACGAGATCGCCGAGAATCGAGAAGGTCGCGACGACTTTGAGCTTTTCGGGCGGCTGCGCTGCCGCGGGCATGATGAAGCCGGTGAACGCCAGCGACCCCGCAAGCAGAGACAGAGCGGCTCTTCTCGTCAGCATGGTCAAATCCTTCCGTGAGTTTAAGCTTCCAGGTGCTTGCCCGGCCAGAGAAGCCAGAGCAGGCCGCCCTCGCGGCCCACGAGCAGCGAGGCGACATAACCGGCGCCGGCCGAGAGGATGATCGCAGGTCCCGCGGGCAATTCCGCATGGAAGGAGAGCAGGAGGCCTGCAACACCGGAGGCGATGCCGATGAACATCGACACGATCATCATCATGGTGATGTCGCTGCTCCAGAAACGGGCGGCGGCGGCCGGGAGCATCATCATGCCGACGGCGAGCAGGGTGCCGAGCGCGTGAAATCCGCCGACGAGGTTCATCACCACGAGGCCGAGAAAGATAAGATGGGTGGGTGTTCCCGCGCGGCTGACGGAGCGCAGGAAGATCGGGTCCACGCATTCGAGCACGAGCGGGCGATACAGCACGGCGAGGGCCAGAACCGTCAGCGTCGAGATGGAGGCAAGCAGCAGCAGCGTGCCGTCGTCGAGCGCCAGCACCGTGCCGAAGAGCACGTGCAGGAGATCGACGTTCGATCCTCTGAGCGACACGATGGTGACGCCGAGCGCGAGCGACAGCAGGTAGAAGGCGGCGAGCGAGGCATCCTCCTTCAAGGAGGTGAAGCGCGAGACGAGGCCCGCGGCGATGGCGACGATTACGCCCGCCGCCAATCCGCCGATCGTCATGGCGGGAAGCGACAGGCCCGCGAGCAGGTAGCCCACGGCGGCTCCGGGGAGGATGGCATGGGCCATGGCGTCGCCGGTGAGGCTCATGCGGCGCAGCATGAGGAACACGCCGATGGGGCCGCCGCCGAGCGCGATCGCGATCACGCCTACGAGCGCGCGCCGCATGAACTCGAATTCGGAGAAGGGGGTGACGAGAAGATCGAGCACTGGCGATTCTTTATGCGGCCCCGCGCTGACAGACATGCGCATGGGGATCATGCGCCTCGACCATGCGGCGGGCTTTCAGGAGATTGTCGGCGCTCAGCACCTCGGGCGTGTCGCCCCAGGCCACCGGCTCGCGGGCAATGAGCAGGGTTTTCGGGAAGATGCGCCGGACCATGTCCAGATCGTGCAGCACCGCGATGACTGTGCGGGCCTCGTTGTGCCAGCGGCGCACGAGATCGAGCAGGTCGGCTGTGGTCTTGGCGTCGATGGCGGTGAACGGCTCGTCGAGCAGGATCACCGGCGCATCCTGCAACAGCAGACGCGCGAAGAGGGCGCGCTGCATCTGACCGCCGGAGAGGGTCGAGATGGGGCGCCGCTCGAAGCCGATGAGGCCAACGGCCGACAGGGCCTCCTCGATCTTCGCACGGTCCCTGGCCGAGATGCCGCCGAAGAGGCCCGACCGGGACCAGAGACCCACGGCCACCAGATCGTAGACGGAGAGCGGAAAGGACCGATCGATTTCGGCCGCCTGCGGCAGATAGGCGATCTCGGCGGAGGGGCCGTGGAGCCGGATATGGCCATCGAGGGGTTTCAGGGTACCGATGATGCCCTTGAGCAGGGTCGACTTGCCTGCGCCGTTCGGGCCCACCACCGCCGTCAGGCTGCCGGCGGGGATCTCCCCGTCGAGATGATGCACGGCGGGCCTGCGGCCATAGCCGAGAGTCACTTCGTCGAAACGGATGGCTGTGGCGGGCAGGGACATGCTCTACTCCATCACCCGGAAAACCAGCAGCCACAGAACTCCCAGGGCTACGGCGGCGCCCGCCAGCCGCTGCCAGACCGAGAGGCGAAGCAGCGAGAACGTGGGGGCGGCGGCGATGGCCCGGTGCTCGTGGTTGTGGTGGCGATCGTGCGACATGCCTCCACACATAGACCGGATCGGTCTCCGTTTCTAGAGTCGTATAGTATTTTATACGCCTCTGTTAACATCGTGGTATATAAAGCGAAATCTTAGAACATGGGGTGGTACTGGTAGAGCCAGGTTTCGCTCAGGACTTCATCTCCGTTTCGGAGATAGCAGCGCATCTCCACCGGCTCGGTGCCGCTGACCGCGAGGTCGAATTGTGTGCGCCAGTGGCCGGGCACGTCGTTGGGGACGGCCTCGGTGAGAATGTTCGAGAACTCGCCGCGCGAGGCGGTGAGGTCGGGTTTCGGAATCACGCCGCTGGGGAGCCTGGTCAGCGGCTCGCCGATGAACTCCACCATGAATTTGCGCACGCCCTTGGGGCGCACGGTGCCGGCCTGCCCACCATTGCCGAAGCGCGTGGCGACGACGCGGGCGAGCGGGGTCGGGTAGGGCTCGTCCGCCGCCCAATGCATGCGATAGCGGAACTCCATGGACTGACCGGCCCGGGCCGGCTCGGCCGGCACCCACATGGCCACGATGTTGTCGTGGATCTCGTCGTC
>DASRWK010000067.1:0-4358 GCA_035776715.1 Microvirga sp. | reverse complement strand
ACCAGGCTGCCGGGGCGGATCGAGGCTCGCACGGAGCCTGTCGCATTGGTGGCGACAAGCACCGAAATGCCGAGCTCCTTCACGAGGGCAACGGGAATCCGCATCGCACCGGCGTCGCCGGTTTCGTAATAATGCGCGCGTCCTTGGAACAGCAGAACGCGCTTTCCTTCGAGCCGTCCGGCCACGAGCCGGCCCGCATGCCCGGAGACGCCGCTTCTCGGAAAATGCGGAATGTCCGCATAAGCGAGGCTTATCGCCTCCTCCACCTCGTCGACCAGGGTGCCCAGTCCCGTGCCGAGCACGAAGGCGGCGTCGAAGCCGCCGTCGAAGCCGCGGGCGCGCACGAACTCGGCCGCCTCTTGAACGTTCTGCTGCATGATCGTCTCTTATCTGTCGGTCAGATTGTCGGGCCCGAACGAGAAGGGCAACAGCTCATCCAGGGTGAAGCTCCGGCGGATACCCTCCGGACCCGCGATATGAATCCTTGCATCCGGCGCAGCGAACTCGCGGATGCGCTGGCGGCACCCGCCGCAGGGCGTGCAGAGAGCGTCGCCCTCACCCATCACCACGATCTCGCCGATGCGGCTTGCGCCCCCTGCGATCATCGCGGAGATCGCACCGGCCTCCGCGCAGGACCCGACGGGATAGGCCGCATTCTCCACGTTGCAGCCAGTGAACACCTGCCCATCCGGCGTGGCGATGGCGGCCCCTACCTTGAAGCGCGAATAGGGCGCATAGGCTTTGGCCTGAACGGCCCTGGCAGCCTCGAAGAGTGTCTCGAGAGAAGACATGTCAGCGCTCCTTCACATAGGGCACGCCGGCCGCGCGCGGCGGAATGGCCTTGCCGATGACGCCGGCGAGCAGGATAACCGTCATGAGATAGGGCAGCGCCTGGATGGCCTGCACCGGAACCTCGCCGATCCCTGGAATGAAAAGCCCCTGCAGCTGATTGGCGATGGCATCGAGGAGGCCGAAGAGGAAGCAGGCCCCGAGCGCAGGCCATGCGCGCCACTTGGCGAAGATGAGAGCCGCGAGCGCGATGAAGCCTCGTCCCGCCGTCATGTTGGGCAGGAAGCCCGCCGCCTGACCGACCGAGAGATAGGTGCCGCCGATCCCGCAGAGGATCCCGCCTATCGTCACGGCCGAATAGCGCAGGCCCGTCACCGAAATCCCGGCCGTATCGACCGCAGCCGGATTCTCGCCGACCGCGCGCAGGCGCAGGCCGAAACGCGTGCGGCCGAGCACGAACCAGGTGAGCGGCACGGCGAGCAGCACGACATAGACCAGAGTCGAGTGGCCGAGGAGAATGCCGTCGAAGCGCTGCACACCTTCCAGCGGCGGCGTGCGGCCGCCCTGCCCGTACCACGCATTGCCGACGATGGCGGTGAGCCCTGCCGCCAGCATGTTGATGGCAACCCCCGACACGATCTGGTTGCCGCGCTGGCTGATGGAGGCAAAGCCGTGAATGAGACCGAAGGCGACCGACGCCATGATACCGAAGGCAAGGCCGATCCAGGCCGAGCCGAACGCGTAAGCCGCAGCGGCGGCCGCAAAGGCCGAGACCAGCATCTTGCCTTCAAGGCCGATATCCACGACGCCGGACCGTTCCGACCAGAGGCCCGCGAGGCATGCGGCGAGCAGCGGAATCGAAAGACGCAGCGCCGAGTCGAGAATGGTTGCGATGATGCCGAGGTCCATGCTCACGCTCCGGCCAGTTTGGTGCGCGACAGCAAATGCGCCACCAGCCGCCGGAAGAGGCCGTCCAGCGCGCCGGCGAACAGAATGATGATGCCGCCGATCACCACCACCATGTCGCGGGTGATGTTGGGCTGCTCGAAGGCCAGCTCCGCGCCGCCCTGATAGAGAATGCCGAACAGGAGCGAGGCGAGAATGATGCCCATCGGATGGGCGCGGCCCATGAGCGCGACGGCGATACCCACGAACCCATAGCCGGAGGTGAATTCCAGGAGCAGGCGGTGCTGATAGCCCATGAGCTCGTTGACCGCGAGGCCGCCCGCGAGGGCGCCCGACAGCACCATGGCGATGATGATGATGCGCGCGGGCGAGATGCCTGCATAGACCGCCGCCGTGGGATTGGAGCCCACCACGCGGATCGCGTAGCCGAGGCGCGAGCGGTAGATGAGCAGCCAGATGAAATAGGCGGACACCAGTGCCAGGATCAGGGTGAGGTTGAGCTGCGAGGATGGGATCGTGATGCCGAACCAGGCGAACGCCTCGTGCATGAACGGAATATGGGAGGCGTCGGGGAAGGTGCGCGTCTCCGGATTCATGGATTGCGGCTCAAGCAGGACGTTCACGAGCAGGTACACGATCAGCACGCTGGCAAGCCAGTTGAACATGATCGTGGTGATCACGATGTGGCTGCCGCGCTTGGCCTGCAGATAGCCCGGCACCGCGGCCCAGGCCGCGCCGAACGCGGCGGCCGCCAGAATTCCGAGGGGAATGAGCAGGAAGCCCGGGAGGAAGGTGAGATTGTTGAGCGCGAGCGCGATCCCCAAGCCCGCCAGCGTGGCCTGGCCCTCGCCGCCGATATTGAACAGGCCGGCATGGTAGGCTACCGCCACCGCGAGCCCCACGAAGATGAAATCGGTGGCATAGAACAGGGTGAAGCCGAGGCCTTCGCCCGTACCGAGGCTTCCCTGCAGCAGATAGCGCGTGGCCGTCAGCGGATTCTCGCCGATGCTGAGCACCACGAGGCCGGCGATCAGGAAGGCTGCCACGACGGAGATGGCGGGCACGAGAACCGTGTCGGCCCATTTGGGCATTTCGATGGGAGCACTCACGTCTGATGATCCGGCAGGAACAGATGGCCCTGTTCGTCGAGAGGGAAGAAAGGATTCCAGGCCACCTCCCACAGGTGCCCGTCGGGATCGGCGAAGTAGCCCGAATAACCGCCCCAGAACACGTCCTGCAGAGGCTTCACGGCGCGCGCCCCTGCCGCGACGGCCTGGGCGTAAACCTCATCGGCTTCCTGCTTCGAATGCGCGTTGTAGGCGAGCGTGATGGCCGCGAAGCCGGTGGGCTTGTCCTCGACGCCCGCATCCCTGGCGAGATCGGCACGCCCGAAGAGGGCGAGCGCAAGGCCGTTCGCCTGGAAGAATGCGACACTCGGCTGGCTGGCGGAGGAGGCTTTCCAGCCCCAGGCCTCGTAGAAGGCGCGTGATTTCTCGAGATTCGAAACGCCGAGGGTGACGAGCGACAATCGCGGTTGCATCAAGCGGCCTCGTCTGTGACGCCAGCCATGAGCAGGCCGAGGTCCTGCTCGTTGGTTTCGGCGGCTTTACGCTCGCCAGTGATCCTGCCGCCGCACATGGTGAGGATGCGATCGGAGAGATGCATGATCTCATCGAGTTCCACCGACACGAGCAGAATGCCCACGCCCGCATCGCGGAGCGCGATAAGGCGCCGGTGGATGAACTCGATGGCGCCGATATCTACGCCGCGGGTGGGCTGACCCACAAGGAGCACCTTCGGACTGCGCTCGATCTCGCGCGCCAGCACAATCTTCTGCTGATTGCCGCCGGAAAAATTCGAAGTCTTCAGACGCGGCGCGGGCGGGCGCACGTCGTATTGCTCCATCTTCGTCGCCAGATCCGCGACGAGGCGATCGTGATCGAGAAGCAGACCCGGGCCGAGCTGCGGCTCGTGCGAGAAGCCGAGAATGGCGCTCTCGAAGGCCGGGAAAGCTGGGACGAGGCCCATGCGCAGGCGATCCTCCGGCACATGCAGAAGGCCCAGTTCGCGCATGCGATGCGGATCGTGCCGGGACGAGGGAATATCGCGCCCCTCGACGCGGACGGAACCGAGAGAGGGTTGGCGCATCCCGGCGATCGCTTCGAGCAGCTCGCTCTGCCCGTTGCCCGCAACGCCCGCGATGCCGACGATCTCGCCCGCATGGACGGTGAACGTGGCATCCGCCACGCGCAGCACGCCGCGCGTATCGATGACCGAGAGGTTTCGCACCTCCAGAACGGGCGCGCCGGGCGCCTTTTCGGTTTTCTCCACGCGCAGCAGCACGCGGCGCCCCACCATCAGCTCCGCGAGCTCCGGCGGCGAGGTGTCCGCGGTCTCGAGCGTCGCCACCATCTCGCCGCGCCGCATGACGGAGACGCGATCCGTCACCGCCATGATCTCGCGCAGCTTGTGGGTGATGAGAATGACGGTCTTGCCCTGTTCCTTCAGCGAGCGGAGCAGTTCGAACAGCGCATCCGCCTCGGGGGGAGTCAGCACGGCGGTGGGCTCGTCGAGGATGAGAATGTCGGCGCCGCGATAGAGAGCCTTCAGGATCTCGACGCGCTGCTGGAGGCCGACGGAGAGCTCGCCGACCGTGGCGTCCA
>DASRWK010000066.1:0-12847 GCA_035776715.1 Microvirga sp. | reverse complement strand
TCGGTGAACTTGGTCGCCTCGACCTTCACGAAGGGCGCGTCCGCGAGCTTCGCCAAACGCCGGCTGATCTCGGTCTTGCCGCAGCCCGTGGGCCCGATCATCAGGATGTTCTTCGGCGCCACCTCCTCGCGAAGATGGCCTTCGAGCTGCTGACGCCGCCAGCGGTTGCGCAGCGCAATGGCGACGGCGCGCTTGGCGTCGTTCTGGCCGACGATGTAGCGGTCGAGTTCTGAAACGATTTCGCGGGGAGAGAATGTGGTCATGAGATGTCTTGGCTCAACAGATTGTCGTCGTACCCGGGGTTGGTACCGGAGATCCACGTCTTCCGCGCCGGTGAGGGCGTGGAGGGCCGGGACACGCCCGGCCATGACGGGCGATCAGGTTTCGTCCAGCGTTTCGATGACGATGTTCGAATTCGTGTAGACGCAGATTTCGGCCGCGATCGCGAGGGAACGGCGGACGATGGTTTCCGCATCGAGCTCGCTGTCGGCGAGCGCCCGCGCGGCGGCGAGCGCATAATTGCCGCCCGAGCCGATGGCCGCGATGCCGTTCTCCGGCTCCAGCACGTCGCCCGCGCCGGAGAGCAACAGGCCCACCTCCCTGTCGGCGACGAGCATCATGGCTTCCAGACGGCGCAGGTATCGGTCCGTGCGCCAGTCCTTTGTGAGTTCCACGCAGGCGCGGGTGAGCTGGCCGGGATACTGCTCGAGCTTGGCTTCCAGCCGCTCGAAGAGGGTGAAGGCATCGGCCGTGGAACCGGCAAAGCCGCCGATCACTCCGCCCTTGGAGAGGCGCCGGACTTTCCGCGCATTGCCCTTCACGATGGTCTGGCCCAGGCTCACCTGCCCGTCGCCGCCGATGACGACGCGGCCGCCTTTGCGGACCATGAGGATCGTGGTGGCATGCATGCTGCGGGGGGCGGCGTCTTCGGACACGGGCGAACTCCAGCGGACGGGGAGGGGAAACTGATGAACCTGACTTAATCACTCATCGGCCAAAAGCAACGCGGGTAGCGTTTCCCGCGCGGTCTTGCTAGAAGGCGTGCGTCTCAATCTCCGCAAAGGATTTTCATGATGCGCTCCGCGAGCGTCAGCCGTCGCACCGCCGAGACCGATGTGGCCGTGTCGATTGCCCTCGACGGCACCGGCAAGGCCGAGATCTCCACGGGTGTCGGCTTCCTCGACCATATGCTGGAACTCTTTGCCCGCCACGGTCTGTTCGACCTGACCGTGAAGGTGACGGGCGACCTGCACGTGGATCAGCATCATACGACGGAGGATACGGGCATCGCGCTGGGGCAGGCCATCCTGAAGGCGCTCGGCGACAAGAAGGGCATCACCCGCTACGCGGACATCCATCTGCCGATGGACGAGACGCTGACGCGCGTCGCCCTCGATATTTCCGGCCGCCCGTTCCTGGTCTTCCGCACGTCGTTCCCGACGGAGAAGATCGGCGTGTTCGACACCGAGCTGGTGCGCGAGTTCTTTCAGGCCTTCGCCGTGCAGGCGGGGCTGACCCTCCACGTGGAGACCCACTACGGGGAGAACAGCCACCACATCGCCGAGAGCTGCTTCAAGGGTCTGGCCCGGGCCCTGCGTCAGGCCGTCGCCATGGACCCGAGGGAGGAGGGGCGCGTTCCCTCCACCAAGGGCACGCTCTAAGTTTGGCCAAGAGGCACCTTGTCCGGCATCTTTCGGCTGGCCGGACAGGGTTTGAGGAACGACGCCATGACCACCTATACCCTGCACCTTCCGCGCGACGCGCGGCCGGGTGATCCGGCTGCTTTGGAGGAGGCGGAGCTCGTGAAGGATGCGTTCTCCTGGGGCGCTTTCTTCTTCACCTTTCTCTGGTTCTTCTTCCACCGGCTCTGGCTGGCCGGACTGGCCGTCCTCGTGCTCGTCTTCGCCTTCGGCGGGCTCATGCAGGTGCTGGACGTGCATGACGCCGCGGGCACCGTGGCGGCGCTGCTCCTGCAGGTCCTGATCGGCCTCGAGGCGAACAGCCTCAGGCGCTGGACGCTTTCTCGCCGTGGATTTGTCCTTGCGGACGTGGTCACGGCCGCCGACCGGGACGAAGCGGAGGCCAAGGCCTTCGCCCGCTGGCTCTCGCAGCGCCCCGCCACGCTTGCGCCCCGGAATAACCCGGCCACCGCGCCGGTTCCATCCACCCTCAGAAGGCCCGATCCCGTGATCGGCCTCTTTCCCGATGCGGAGCGTCCCCGGTGAGCGTCGTCATCATCGATTACGGTTCGGGCAACCTGCACTCCGCCGCCAAGGCCTTCGAGCGCGCGGCCCGCGAGGCAGGACTCGACCACACCATTACCGTCACATCCGACCCGTCCCTCGTCGCAAGGGCCGACCGGATCGTTCTGCCGGGCGTCGGGGCCTTCGCCGATTGCCGCCGAGGCCTCGATTCCGTGCCCGGCATGGTGGAGGCGCTCCAGCGCCGCGTGCGGGAGGAGGGGGCGCCCTTCCTCGGCATCTGCGTGGGCATGCAGCTCATGGCGACCCGCGGCCTCGAGCACGCCACGAGCTATGGGCTCGACTGGATCCAGGGCGACGTGAAGGCCATCGCCCCGAAGGACCCGTCGCTCAAGATCCCCCATATGGGCTGGAACACCCTTGAGCTGACAAAGCCCCATCCGCTGATGGACGGCATTCCCACGGGGCCGGACGGCCTGCACGCCTATTTCGTGCATTCCTACGCGCTCTCACCGAACGATCCGGACGATGTGGTCGCCATCACCGATTACGGCGGGCCCGTCACGGCCATCGTCGGCCGCGACAACATCGTCGGCACCCAGTTTCATCCCGAAAAGAGCCAGGCTCTCGGCCTCAAGCTCATCGCCAATTTCCTGAGGTGGCGCCCGTGATCCTTTATCCCGCAATCGACCTGAAGGAAGGCCGCTGCGTTCGCCTGATCCAGGGCGACATGGAGCAGGCCACGATCTTCAACGACGATCCCGCCGATCAGGCCGCCACCTTCGAGGCACAGGGCTTCGAGTGGCTGCACGTGGTCGATCTCGACGGCGCGTTTGCCGGCAAGCCCATGAATGCGTCCGCCGTGGAGGACATCCTCAAGCGCGTGAGGATCCCGGTGCAGCTCGGCGGCGGCATCCGCGACATGAAGACCGTCGAGGGCTGGCTGTCCAAGGGCGTGACCCGCGTGATCATCGGTACGGCCGCCGTGCGCGATCCCGCCTTCGTGCGGGAGGCCGCGCGGCTTTATCCGGGCAAGATCGCCGTCGGAATCGACGCGAAGGACGGCCTCGTCGCCGTGGAGGGCTGGGCGCAGACCTCGACCTTGTCGGCCGAGGAACTCGGCCGCCGTTTCGAGGATGCGGGCGTGGCCGCGATCATCTACACGGACATCGCCCGTGACGGAATCCTGAAAGGCCTCAACTTCCCGATGACGCTGGGCCTGGCCCGGGCTGTCTCGATCCCGGTCATCGCGTCGGGCGGGCTTGCCTCCATGGCCGATATCGAGCGTCTCACGAGGCCCGATTGCGCCGTGCTCAACGGCGCCATCTCCGGCCGCGCGCTCTATGACGGGCGCATCGATCCGGAGGAAGCGCTGGCGTTGCTGCGCTCCGCCAGCAAGGAAAATGCCTGATGCTGAAGGTGCGTCTCATTCCCTGTTTGGACGTCAAGGACGGGCGCGTCGTGAAGGGCGTGCAGTTCGTCGATCTCGTCGATGCGGGAGATCCCGTGGAAGCGGCGAAGGCCTATGATGCGGCCGGCGCCGACGAACTCTGCTTCCTCGACATCACGGCGAGCCACGAGGCGCGCGGCATCCTGCTGGACGTGGTGCAGCGCACGGCGGAAGCCTGCTTCATGCCGCTGACGGTCGGCGGCGGCGTGCGGACGGTCGAGGACATCCGCAAGCTGCTGCTGGCGGGCGCCGACAAAGTGTCGATCAACACCGCCGCCGTGAAGAACCCGGACTTCGTGCGCGAGGCCGCGGAGAAGTTCGGCGCGCAATGCATCGTCGTCGCCATCGACGCGAAGAGGGTCTCGGGCGAGGGCGAATCCCCGCGCTGGGAGATCTTCACCCATGGCGGCCGCAACGCCACGGGCATCGATGCCGTCGGCTTCGCCCGACAGGTGGCCGAACTCGGGGCAGGGGAGCTCCTCGTCACCTCCATGGACCGTGACGGCACCAAGGGCGGCTACGATCTCGCGCTTGTCCGCGCCATCGCGGACGCGGTTCCGGTCCCCGTCATCGCCTCGGGCGGGGTCGGCAATCTCGACCACCTCGTCGACGGGGTCGAGAAGGGCCATGCCAGCGCCGTGCTCGCCGCCTCGATCTTCCACTTCGGCACGCATACGATTTCCGAGGCGAAGACCTACATGGCGAAAGCGGGCCTGAGGATGCGGCTCGACGAGCCTGCGAAGAATGCGCCCTGACCGGACGGAACGGATCCATGACCACCTTCACCCTCGACGATCTCGCCCGCATCGTGGCCCGGCGCGCCGCGGCACCCGCCTCCGAATCCTACACGGCGAAGCTCCTGAGCGAGGGGCCGGCCAAGGCGGCCAAGAAGCTCGGCGAGGAGGCGGTGGAGGCCGCGCTCGCCGCCGTCCAGGGCGACCGGCAGAACCTTACGGCCGAGGCGGCCGATGTGCTGTATCATCTTTTGGTCGTGTTGCAGGGCGCGGATATTCCGCTAAGTGACGTTATGGCCGAATTGGAGCGCCGCACCGCGCAATCGGGGCTCGCCGAGAAGGCCGCGCGCAAGTCGTGACCTAGCGTCACGACGTCACAACAGGGGGGCTCGCATGGATCAGCCCAACGTGGTTTCGCCTCAGGCCGATGACGGTCTCTCACCCTACCGCACCTTCACGCGGGACGAATGGGCGAAGCTGCGCGCCGATGCGCCCATGACGCTGACCGCCGATGAGGTGGTGCAGTTGCAATCCCTCAACGACCCGATCTCGCTCGACGAGGTGGCGGCGATCTACCTGCCGCTCTCGCGCCTGCTCTCGCTCTATGTCGCGGCGACCCAAGGATTGTTCAGGGCGACGCAGCGCTTCCTGCTCGCGGAGCAGGAGGCGAAGGTGCCCTACATCATCGGCGTCGCGGGCTCGGTGGCGGTGGGCAAATCCACCACGGCGCGCGTGCTCAAAGCGCTTCTCGCCCGCTGGCCCAACACCCCGAAGGTGGATCTCATCACCACGGACGGTTTCCTTTTGCCCAACGCCGAGCTCACGCGGCTCGGCCTGATGGAGCGAAAAGGCTTCCCGGAGAGCTACGATACCGGCAAGCTCCTGCGCTTCCTGGCCGACATCAAGGCGGGCAAGCGCAACGTGAAGGCACCGCTCTACTCGCACCTGGTCTACGACGTGGTGCCGGGCGAGGAGACCAATGTCGACCGGCCGGACATTCTCATCGTCGAAGGGCTCAACGTGCTCCAGCCCGCGCGCATGCCGAAGGATGGCGAGGCCATTCCCTTCGTGTCGGACTTCTTCGACTTCTCCGTCTACATCGATGCCGACGAGGAGGACCTGCACCGCTGGTACGTGAACCGGTTCCTGAGGCTTCGCCATACGGCCTTCCGTGATCCGCTCTCCTACTTCCGCCGCTATGCGGAGCTGCCGGAGGCGGAAGCCATCAGCATCGCCGACGGCCTGTGGAACCGCATCAACCTGGTGAACCTGCGCGAGAATATCGTGCCCACCCGCCAGCGCGCGAGCCTGATCCTCACGAAGGGCGCGAGCCACCGGATCGAGACCGTGGCGCTGCGGCGTCTCTGAAAACAGACCTTTTTTGCAATCTTGAGCGTTGTTCCTCGGTCAACGGAGGAACCATGGCCACGCCACCCGCCGAGGAAAAGCTCAAGCACAGCGCCCAGCACGCCGAGGAGGCGGCGGCGCAGACCCAGGAAGCGGCCGAGAATACCCAGGAGGCCGCCGAGCAGACGCACGCCGCGGCCAAGACCACCGCCAAGGCCACCGTTCAGCTCAAGGACAGCGCCGACCGGCGTACCGAACTCGCGGCCAACCGCACCGTCTTCGCGGCCGAGCGCACCTATGCGGCCTGGGTGCGCACGGGCCTTGCCGCGCTCGCCTCCGGCGTCGGCGCGAAAAAGCTCCTGGAGGGTGTCGTGCCGAACTGGATGATCGTCTCCACCGGCTCCGTGCTGGTATTGTTCAGCGCCTTCTGCTTCGCCGCGGCCGTCTGGCGTCAATTGTTCACGGGATCGCAACCGCCGCAGCCGGACGTGCAGAAAATCCCGCCTTACCTCTTCGTGATCTTCAACGGCTTCCTGGCCCTCGTGTCGCTCGCGGCCCTGTTCGGGCTCTGGTTCGGGCGGACGGGCGGGTGAGACGGTAATCCACTTCGTCGCCACCGGCCCTGTGCGGGTGATCCCGATCGCGCGAGACGCCCACCTTTCGGGCCGGATGGCCGGGTCGAGCCCGGCCATGACGTAGGGGGACTTACCCCAACAGCCCTTCCTGCTGCGCCAACTCGCGCAGGTTCGCCTGCGGGCGCGCGCCGAGATGGCTGATGATCTCAGCCGCCGCCAGGCCGCCGAGGCGGGCGCAATCGACCAGCTCCAGATTCTGCACGAGACCGGCCAGGAAGCCGGAGGCGAAGAGATCGCCCGCGCCGGTGGTGTCCACCACGCGCTCGACCGGGAAGGCGGGAACGGCCAGGGTCTCCTCGCGGCTCACCACCAGCGCGCCGTTCTCGGAGCGGGTGATGACGCCGAGCAGGTTCTCCTCCCGCAGGGCGGCCAGGGCGCTCTCGGGCGAGGACGTGCCGTAGAGGCTCTGCAGTTCGTGGATATTGGCGAAGAGAATGTCGAGGCTCCCGTCGCGCATGAGTCCGAGGAACTCGTCGCGGTAGCGGTCGACGCAGAAGGCGTCGGAAAGGGTCAGCGCCACCTTGTTGCCCGCCTCGTGCGCGATCCTCACAGCCTTGCGGAAGGCCTCCTTCGCGGCCGGCGGATCCCACAGATAGCCTTCGAGGTAGACGATGCTGGAGGCGCGCACCGTATCCGGGTTCACGTCGTCGGGGGTCAGGTTCTGGCAGGCGCCGAGATAGGTGTTCATGGTGCGCTCGCCGTCGGGCGTCACCAGGATGAAGCTGCGCGCGGTGGCAGGGCCGTCCTCGGCGGGTTTCACGTCGTAGTGCACGTCGATGGCCCTCAGATCGTGCGCGAAGAGCTTGCCCGTCTCGTCGTTCTTCACCTTTCCGATGAAGCCTGCCTTCACGCCGAAGGCGGCAACACCCGCCGCCGTGTTGGCGCCCGAGCCGCCGGACACGATGATGGCGGGGCCCATGTCGCGATAGAGCTCCTCGGCGCGGGCCTCGTCGATGAGTTGCATGGCGCCCTTGTGCACCTTCTTTTCGATCAGGAAGGCCTCGTCGGTATGGGCGAGCACGTCAACGATGGCGTTGCCGAGCGTGAGCACGTCGATTCGGGACTGGGACATGAACAACCACGATGTTGGAGGGGATCAGGGGCGCTTTGGCATTCCCGGCTCAGGCGGTCAAGAACCTTCCCGATGGCGGAAGGACCGCTGGATCTTCCGTCTCGGCGAGAGGGCAGGGAGCGGTGTGATCGGGGAAGTGCCCCATCCGGCAGGGTTGTGTCGTCACCGGCCCTGTGGGGGTGATCCCGATGCCTCGAGGCGCGATGCCTTTCTACGCCGGGCCAGGCTCGGCCATGACGCTGCCGAGCCGTCATGCTGCCTGGATGAAGCACGGCGCCCTGACCTTGCGTCCCCACTCTCAATCTCTCACCGCACGGAGGAGAGAATTCGGAGCGACCCGATCATCACACGGCCCCCTGCGCGGCCTGGATCGCTACGGGCGCGCGCCGCTCGCGCCCTTGGGCGTGATCGAGAATGGCGAGCATGTCCTCGAGTTCGCCCTCGGAGAGGTTGCGAATCTCGCGGGCGAGGCGGTTGGCGAGCAGCGTCGCCTTGGGATCGGCCCCGGCGGTGTCGATCTTCACGCGCGGATCGGAGAGATCGGCGAGCCGCGTCAATTCGTCCGCCTCGTCCCAGATGATGTGGAAATATTGCAGTACGCCCTGAAGCAGCGTCCAGGTCGGCTTGCCGCGCTCGCCGCGCTCCAGTGCCGAGAGATAGGCGCTCGACACGCCCAGATGGGCCGCCATGTCCTTCAACATCAATCCGCGTTCGCGGCGCAGCTGCCGCACCCGTTCGCCAAAGGGGGTCATGTGCTCATCCCTCGCCCCGCCTGCGGCGGAGCCTGACATAGAGTGCACCGGAACCGCCATGTTGAGGAGAGGCTTCCTCGAAGCCGATCACAAGAGATCTCAGGTCCGGCAACCGAAGCCAGTGCGGCACCATGCGGCGAAGCACACCCCGCTCGTCGAACATCCCGGCCTTGGCGGAGCCTCCGCCCTTGCCGGTGATGACGAGCACGAGGCCGTGGCCCGAATGCTGCGCCCGGTGCAGGAAGCTGATGAGGGCGAAATGTGCCGCCTCCTGGTGCATGCCGTGGAGGTCGATGACGCTGTCCACATCCTTGCGACCCCGGCGAAGGGCGACCAGCGTCTTGCGCTCGACGGGAGCGAGCGGAGGGACCGAAGGCTTCTTCGACTTGGGTGCAAGCGTCGGCAGGGACGGGGGAGGCGACAGCGAAACCTGCGGGGCAGGGGCCGTCGCGGTCTCTTCCGGCGGTTCGGGCTCCGGCGGCAGTCCCTTGCCCTTCATGGGCTTCACGTGGCGGGCCACGTGCGACCAGAGCCGCCGCTCCTCCGCGGTGAGCTGACGTGTCCTGCGGCGCTTGGTCATCGCTGGGCTTTTGGAATGAGCACCACGAAGCGCGTGGCATGGCGCAGCAAGCCGGCGCGGATGCCCGCTTCCTCGCCGCTGCCGAAGAAGAAATCGCCCCGTGCGGGGCCGAGGATGGCCGAGCCCGTATCATGCGCGATCATGAGGCGGCGCAGGGGTTCGGATCGTTCGAGGGTGAGGGGCAACCGGCCCTCCAGCCAGAAGGGCAGGCCATAGGCCCAGAGCTGGCGGTCGACGGCGAGACTCCGGCCCGGCACCAGGGGAAAGCCCGCACCCCCGATAGGCCCGTCCTCGGGCGCGAGCTCGTCGGCTTCGCGGAAGAAGATATAGGACTGGTTCTGCCGCATCAGCTCCCTTGCGGGGCCGGGATTGTCCTTCAACCACCCCATGAGCCTGGCGAGCGTCATGGTTTCGAGATCCATTTCGCCCCGCTGCACCAGCAGGCGGCCGATGGAAGTGTAGGGACGTCCGTTGCGGCCCGCATAGGCCACGCGCATCACGGAGCCGTCGGTGAGCCGGATGCGGGAGGAGCCCTGCACATGGATGATGAAGGCCTCGCCTGGCTCGCGCAGATACACGAGGGGCTTGGCGAGCGAGCCCAGCGCCCCGTCCTCGATGGCGGCACGGTCCGGATAGGGCTCATAGCCTTTTTCCGTGCGCCGTGCGGCCTGGAGCCCCTTGTCGATGCCGGGCAGGGTTTCGCCCTGCGGGATCGTGACGAGATCGTCGGGCCTTGCGAGCAGGGGAACCCGGTAGCGGGAATCGGGCGTGCGCGAGCCCCGGAACTCTGGCTCGTAATAGCCGGTGAGAAAGCCCTGGCCCGAATGTGGAACGACGGCGAAGGGCTGGAAATGCGCCTCGAAGAACCGCCGGGCCTCCGGACGCGACAGGTTCGGGTTCTTTAGGGCGGCGCGGCACACGGCCGCGAGGTGACGCTCGGGTGCCTGGGCCGGCCGCAATTCGGGAGCCCTCCCGTCGAGGACGCTGCAGGAGCGCAGGAAAGCCCCGAAGGCGGCAGCGTGATCGTCATTCGCCCAAGAGTCGAGATCCTCGAAGGACAGGGCCTCGAGACGCGCCTGACCCGCCAGACGGGATGCAGCCTCCCCCTCCGGCATGGTCAGGATCCAGGCGAAGAGACACGCGAGAAGAGCCCGCCCGGCATGCCTCATTGCCCCGCTTCGGTCGCGACGAGCAGCCAGTTGGGATCGCGGCTTCCGAGCTGGCGGGCAAAGGTCCACACGTCCGTGACTTCGGCCACCTGATCCGAGCTTCCGTCGACGACCGCGCCCGACGCGTCGCGGGTGACGGTGATCAGCTGCGAGACGAATCGCACCACGATCTGCGCTGTCTTGCCGTGGACCTCCGCCCCGGCCATCTCAGCCTTGTCGATGGACACGAAGGTGGTTTCCACACGCTCGCCGCGCTGCTCGCGCTCTGTGATGGCGCGCTCGAACCCCTCATAGACCTCTCGGGAGAGAAGGTCCTTCAGCGTCTTGCGGTCGCCCGCCGCAAAGGCGGTGACGATCATCTCGTAAGCCGCCTTGGCACCCTCCAGGAAACCGGAGGGGTCGAAACCGGGCTCGGCGCGGGCGATGCTGTCGAGGGCCGCCGCCATGGGCGTTCCGGGCTCGGCGAAGCCCTTCCAACGCTCGGCCGTCTGAACCTCGGCCGCGGGACGGGCGCCGTTGGGACCGGGAAGACGCACGATGTTGTGATCGGGCTCGGGTGCCGGATTGCCCGGGCGCAGGGGCGCATCCCGGCGAGACAGGGGATCGAAGGGCGGCTGCTCGTTGCCGGTCTTCTGTCCGAGCACCGATCGAAGGCGCCAGATCACGAAGATGGCGAGAACGATGAAAATAAGGGTCGTGATGTCGAAGGAATCCTGCATCGTCGATCCGTTGTCAGCCTGCCGGAACCCAGCTGGCGCCGGGTGTTACCCCGAGGTAAGAGGATGTGTTTCTTTGCATATGGGGTCCTTCGGTCGTAACATCCACCTCTTCCCGCGACAAGCGAAGGAGACTCGCAAACTTGCCTCCCGAGCCGGAAACATGATAGCGCGGGAATCCGTGGCCCGTTGCCGATCAGGTGCCTTCAAGACGCGAAGCGCCCCGTCCGGGTCGACCGATTTACCTCTCTTCGGAGCATGAAACCATGGCCGATAACCCGGCAAACAACGGAGCGCCCGGCGGCATGCCCGCGCTGAACGCCCTTGCGCAGTACTGCAAGGATTTCTCGTTCGAGAACCCCAATGCCCCCCGCTCCCTGCAGCAGCAATCCGAAGGCCCGCAGATCAACCTGCAGGTCAACGTGAACGCCAAGCAGCTGGCGGAAGCCGATTTCGAGGTGGACCTTACCCTCGAGGGCAATGCCAAGGCCGGCAACGACGTGCTGTTCGCCTTCGAACTCACCTATTCGGGCGTGTTCCGCGTGCAGAACATCCCGCAGGAGCAGCTGCATCCGGTGGTGATGATCGAGTGCCCGCGCCTGCTCTTCCCCTTCGCCCGTCAGATCGTGGCGGACGCGGTGCGCAACGGCGGCTTCCCGCCCCTGTACATCGACCCGATCGATTTCGTGGCGCTCTATCGCCAGCGCGCGGCCGAGCTTCAGGGGGAGCAGCAGGGCGGCCAGACCCTGTCGTAAGACGAACCTGTGTTCAGATGACGGGAGGCGGAGCGGGCGACCGCTCCGCCTTTTGTTTTGCCCTGATTCTCAAGAGGCTTCCGGCGCAGCCTCGCCCAGATACTCGCGCCAGACGGCGTTCGGCCCGAGCTGCTCGACGAAGGCCGCATGGGCGGCGCGTTCCGCATCCGTCAGGCGCGAGATCATGGGGCGCGGTTTCGCCTCGCGCGGTGCGGCTGCATCGGCACGAATGGCAAGGCCGGCGCCCTTCACGGGCTGAGCGGTGAGATCGAATCCGACCTGCCGGCCGCCGATCAGCTCGATATAGACCTCGGCCAGGATCTCGGCGTCGAGCAATGCGCCGTGCTTGGTGCGTTTGGAATTGTCGATGCCGTAGCGCGAGCAGAGCGCATCGAGGTTGTTGGCGGCTCCCGGATGCTTCCGGCGCGCCATGATGAGCGTGTCGACCACGTCCGCCAGATCGATGGCTGGATGGCCGGTGCGCGCGAACTCCGCATTGATGAAGCCGATGTCGAAGGCCGCGTTGTGGATGACGAGCCGGGCATCGCGGATGAACGCGTAGAACTCGTCCACGATGGCCGCGAAGACCGGCTTGTCCGCCAGGAACTCGTCGCTCAATCCGTGCACCGCGAAAGCCCCGGGAGAAACCGGGCATTCCGGGTTGATATAGACGTGGTAGCTCTTGCCCGTCGGAATGTGGTTGAGGAGCTCGACGCAGCCGATTTCGATGATCCGGTCACCCTTGGCGTGATCGGTTCCGGTGGTTTCGGTATCGAGAACGATCTCTCGCAGCATCGTCAAACACTCTTCACAGGATCACCGCGGCCCGGCCGTCCCGCCAGGCAGGCCAGAATGGACCTGACCTGGGCCTCGGCGGAAGCGAAGCCTCGGCTCGTATCGACAAGAAAATGGGCGCGGGCGCGCTTTTGCGCGTCCGGCATCTGTTTACGCAGAATGGCGTTAAAGGTCTCTTCCGTCATGCCGGGCCGCGCCATCACCCGCGCGCGCTGCACGCCGGCGGGCGCCGTGACGACGAGAACCGCGTCACAGCGCGCATCGCCGCCGGTCTCGAGGAGGAGCGGGATGTCGAGCACCGCGAGCGGGGAGGTCGTGGCGATCGTCCGGAGGAACTTTTCCTCCTCCTCGCGCACGAGGGGATGCACGATGCTCTCCAGCCGTTTCATTTTCTCCGGGTCGCCGAGCACGGCCTCGCCGAGCCTGCGGCGATCCACCGCGCCGCCGGCGACGGTCCCCGGAAAAGCCTTCCCGATCAGTGGCACCGCTCGCCCCCGGTAGAGGGCGTGGACGGCGGCATCCGCGTCGTGCACCGGAACGCCGAGACGCCGGAAGAGATCGGCCGTGGCCGATTTTCCCATGCCGATGGAGCCGGTCAGCCCGCGCACGAAGGACATTGGCTCGCCTCGAGATCCGCGACG